>JAUTWY010000464.1 GCA_030838305.1 Acidobacteriaceae bacterium | reverse complement strand
TGGGAAGTAAAGATTGTGAACTCACAGGGATCGGAACACGTGATCAATTGGGAACTGGCGTCCAGCGCGGAATGCCGGCAGTTGATCTCTAAGTTCAAGCAGATTGAGCCTTATCTCGAGCCGCCATTTGTGGTGGAGGCTTTGCGCAAGGCTGGCGCGGCGGGCAGCAACGGCGACGAGGCTCCCGAAGATCAGGAGGGCGACGCAGCAGAGACCGACAGCAAGTCCGGGAAGAAAGCCGCCAAGGCTGCGCCTGCGACGAAGACCCGCGCCGTAATCGAGCCGGTGGAGAAGGCGACGGCGCGCGAGCTGTTCGAGTACGTGAAGAAAGAAGGCAGCCGTGGCTACGACGTGCAGCGCTACAAAGGTCTGGGCGAGATGACGGCGCCGCAGCTGTGGGAGACGACCATGGATCCGGAGCGGCGGACTCTGCTCTCGGTGAAGCTCGAAGATATTGCCGAGTGCGAAACCATCTTCACCACCTTGATGGGTGAGGATGTCGAGGCTCGGCGGAAATTTATTGAAGAGAATGCGCTGGATGTGAAGAATCTGGATATTTAAAGAAGTTTTTTAGCCACGGACTTGCGCGGATACAGACGGATAAAGGGACATATTGGGGCGGCCTTCGGGTCGCCCCTCTTAGTTCTCAGACCTGACGACGTAAACAGCGGCAATAAAATGTGGTGCAAGGCGCGCTTGAGCTAACGTTCCTTTTCAGAGGAAACTGACATGCCGACTTTGATGGATTCAACAGCCGTCCGCACCAAGCCAGCGTCGTGGATCGCTGTCGGATTCGCGGTTGTTCTGGGGTTGGCCATCGTGGGGATTCCGAACCTCATGCGGTCCCGAATGGGCGCGAATGAGTCATGGAGATTTGCACGGGAGCGTGGTTTGGGAGGTACACCGGCGAGCAATTCGCGTTATGGCCTCGCTATGAAAGCCATTCCAGCAACCCCGAGTGTGTCCACCGCATCGACGAGACATTCGAAATACGACGAGGCACGTGCGAATGCCTCCACGGAGCGGAAGATGGTCCGCACAAGTTCCGTTGACCTCGTCGTGCAGAAGCCGGCGGAGGTAGCCGAGAGGATTCGGGCGCTTGCGGAAAGCATGGGTGGTTTTCTCGTGAGCTCCGAGGTAAGCGGTGCGCTCTTCAGAGGGACGGCATCACTCACGATTCGGGTGCCTGTGGCATCGTTTGAGGAAGCTCGCGCTGAGATTCGCAAGCTGGGACTGAGGGTGGAGAGCGAGAAAGTGGAGGCACAGGATGTTACGCGGCAGTACGTGGATCAGGACGCGAATCTGCGAAACCTCCGAGCGGAAGAGGCGCAGTATCTGTCGATATTGAAGCAGGCGCATACGGTGAAAGACACGCTCGAGGTCAGCGACAAACTGGGCGAAGTGCGCGGAGAGATCGAGCAGCAGCAAGAAGAATTCGATGCGCTGTCAAAACAGATCGAGACCGTCGCAATCGCGATTTCGCTGCAAGCCGAGGCGGAGGCGCAGGTGTTCGGGCTGCAATGGCGCCCGCTGTATCAGCTGAAGCTGGCGCTGCGCGATGGGCTCGATGCACTGGCGAACTACGCGGGATCGATGACTTCGATTGTGTTCTATCTTCCGGCGGTGCTGTTGTGGGTGGCTACGATTGTTGTGGGCGCTGTTGTCGGCTGGAGGATTTTGCGCTGGGTGGCGAGGGTATTCTTCGCTTCGCCGAGGCAGCCTGTCGTGCAGAAGGGGTGAAAAACGAGTTCATCCGGGCTCGCTTCGCTTGACCGGGTAGCCCCTTCGGCTTCGCTCTGGGAGGCGAGGCGGCTGTTTCTCACTGAGCGATGGATGCGAGATGAAGACGGCACCGCAGGGGCCAAAAAGCCCAAGCCATTGCGGGAGTCCTTATCGCAGCGCGGGCAAGTGCTGCGCCACCCAAAAACAAGATCACCGCTTGGAATCAAGATCAAAGGAAAGCATCCAGAAGGTCTGGGCTTCGGATGTGAAGCATCTGGATATTTGGCGCGTGCAGGCAAAGTACCTCTCAGGTTTGAGGACATGCCTCAGCCGCTAAAGCCGATGTTGGTTTCGGTGGCCTTGCGGCACGATTGAAGTCGTGCCTTTCCCCATCTGCGGCTTACTGGATTGAACAGGGCACGGAACGGCTGCGTGATGGACGCAAGAAGCGGTCACAGGGGCTGACGCCCGGATTGATTTGGGCGCTTTACGCGCGGCAGAAGCGCAGTTCTTCCGCGGCACTGCACGTTGTAGGGGGGCGAAATTCTAACGGGCCAGTCCTGGCGACTTGCGCATCGACGCAGCTAGCGTAGTTCCCAGCGACAGCAAAGTGATCAGCGAGATATCTCCCAGTGAGATGACGCAGTAGATGCACCAGACGCCGAGGATGTGTGCTTCGACGTGGGCGAGGTACAGAGAAAAACCCAAACCGACGAGGGCGGCCGCCAGAAGCGGGCGGTAGGCGGGCCGCCAGGCGAACGCGCCCATGAGGAGATATCCGAAGATGCCGAGAGCGGCGACTGGAATGCCGACCAGCATGGCGTAGGGGCTGTGATTGACGATGCCGCAATCCCAGCGTTCGTTGATGCTGCACGGGGAGTCGCCTTCGGTGCGGTAGTGCTCGCGCAGGGCGAGGACGGAAACGACGATCCCGAGAGCCGCTAGCAGAATCAGAATGTATCTCATTTACTTTTCCTGCTTTTCCCCGGCGGGCGTGGACTTGCCGGCGGGAGTCTGGGAATGAGCGGTGACTTTAACGTTCTCCAGCCAGTACTTATCGGGCTCGACGACAACGTCGGCAGTGACGGTGTCGCCAGGCTGAAGTTCATCGAGCGCGGCGGGAGGCTTGATGGTGTAGGGCATCGCCATGGGGTCCATGAATCCGGCGATGGGATCGTTGTAGATGCTGGCGTTTCCAGCCTGCTTGTTCACGGAAATCACTTTGCCTTTGAGGGAATAGCGCTTGGTCCCGCCCTGGGTGGGGCCTGCGGATGGCGGGGTTCCGCGATTGCAGGCGAGAGAGAATGTAACCAGGAAGCTAAGCGCAAGGAGCGCAATCGACAGCAAGGATGAGTTGCATTTGTCAGGCATAGTCAGCTCCTCGAAGAAGCAGCGCCTGAAGGCGCGATTCAGTGATTCGGCGATTACGGTTTGCCTGAAGGCACACCCTTGATACGGATCTTATGCGAATCCCGTGCCATCCTCTGCGCGTCTTGTTCGAGTCTTAGCCGAATTTTATTCGACTCCTATATTACTCACCATTGCTTCTTAATAGTGGAAGCGGTAGCGAAGTTCTACATAAATTTCGCGGGGGTTGTTCCAGTGGAATCCGCCGAAGGTGACGCTGTTGTCGAGTTCGACGCGGCGGTTGGCTAGGTTGATCGCGTTCAGCGTGGCGGAGAAGCGCTCGCCGAAATCTTTGCCGAGAGAAAGATCGAAGGTTGTGTGTGCCGGCAGATAAGCGCCGGGATAGGGCTGGCCGGGGAAAGCGTTGACGAATCCAGAGCCATAGTAAACATTGGTCGACGCGTAGGCGTGCCAGGGAAGAGTGATGTCTCCACCGACATTGAGCGTGTTGCGCTGATCGTGATCGAGCGGGGAGAGGCCTTCGGGCAACGAGAAATCTGTAAGTCCGCCGGTGATGGCTCCGCCGGCTTCGGCGATTTGGTTGGAATAGGCGAGATGGATTTGGCCGCGGTGCGCGATGCGCGGAGAACGCAGCGTGGCTTCCCATCCGCGGATGACTGCGCGCTCGATGGTGATGGGGAAGAAGAGATTCGATTCTCCGATGTTGTTGTGGTCGAAGAAATTTGTGACGTTGGTGCGGAAGTCGTCGATGTCGAGAGTCCAGCCGAGGAAGGGAATGGTGACGCCGAACTGATGTTCTTCATCGCGCTCGCCGTTGAGCTTGATGAATCCCAAATTGTTGTTATTGGCGAATTGAAGGAGCGGGCCCGAAGCCGTAATCAGCGGCGGAGCCTGATAGTAGTGGCCGTAGAAAGCGCGGAAAGTCCAGTTGAGGCGAGGGACATTCAGTGCTATGCCGAAACGCGGACTGATGGCGGACTCGGAAACTCCTCCAGAAAAGTGCGTGGGTCGCATTCCGCTGGTCAACGTCAGCCACGAGAAGGGTTTGAACTTGTCATCGATGAAGAATGATCCCAGGCTGCCGGATCGGTTTTCGCGGTCGGGAGGATTTATGCCCTGGTTCTGCTGCGGGGGATTGAAGATTGCGCCGAACCGCTCGCTGTCATGTTGATAAAAACTGTATACGCCGATCTGCAGATTATTCTTTGCCAAGGTCGCAGCGAGACTCACCTGGCCGCCAGCATAATTCGAAGTGCGATCCTGCGCGGTGACAACGGGAGAATCGTTGGGCGAACTGGCGTAGTCAGCGGCATTGCGATGATAAAACGGCGAGACGGTAAGCAGAAGTTTTGAATTGAAAGTGTGAACCCAGGAGAAATTCAGGATGGCATCAGATTCGTGATCGCCGTCACGCAAGTTGAGAGTGGGATATTGCGCTACGAAATCATTTTCCGCGAGCGGCGCGTTCTCGATGTCGTTGGGAAACGGGTCGTAAGGAATCTGATAGTAGTCTTTCCGCAATGATGTCACGAGGCGAAATTGGTTCGAGGGATCGACATTGAAAATAAGGGAGCCGAAGCCTCCGTAACCGTTCTCGGCGCCGTGAACTACCTGCGGGACGGGCGTTTCGATGCCAAGATTGCTGCGGTTGGCATTGACGCTGGCATAATAAGCGAAGCGTTCGGTATGGCTGCCGAAACTGAGGGCCTCGTTGGTCTGGTAGAAATTTCCGGCGCTGAGCACGAGTTCGGCCTGACGGTTGCGCTCGAAACCGGTGCGGGGCGCCACATTGAAGACACCATAGGTGCGGTCGCCGAACTCGGCGCCGTAGCTTCCGCGATTGACTTCGAGATAGTCGATATCCTTGGGATCGAATTGCGGGCCGAGATTCGAGGCGATGTTGGTGTTGGGGACGGGCACGCCATCGAGCAGCCAACTGGTTTGATGGCCGCCGCGGATGTGGAGCTGGTCGTGCGTGAGATAGGCGCCGGGAACGTAGTCGGTGATCATGGCGAGGCTGTTGGAGCGCGCAGCGCCGGGAGTGTGTTCGACGTCGAGACGGCTAACCAGGGTGATGGGAGTGGCGGTGTCGGTGGGAGCGGCTTCGGGAGATCCGGAGACATTGACGATCTGCTTGTTCGTGGACACGCTCAGGGAAAAATGCAGGACGGGTTGCGATCCTGAATTCACGCGAACGTTCTGCGCAGCCTGATTGAAGCTGGGAGCGGCGACGGTGACGGTATATTCGCCGAGCGAGACGCTGTTGAAAATGAACTGGCCGGATGCATCGGTGGTGGCGGTGGCGGTCCAGTCGGAAGTCTTGGAGCGAAGCATGACCATGGCATTTTCCACGGGACGATGCTGGGGATCGTGAACAATGCCGCGAATTGAGCCGAAGACGGAGGCGAAAGCGGCGAGGGCCGCCAATAGAAGCGGCGTCACTAGAATAATGCGAGTGAAACGCATTGAAGTCTCCAATTAGAAATCGTTTGAAAGTCCGATTGCCGGTCCCGGACTGACACGCGGTCATAGCAGCACTTAAGGGCGTACGGGCGAGTCGGCCGTCTCCACACGGTTCGTGCTTGTTCGGTAGATTTAGATCAGGCGATGAACGAATGTGGAGGGGCGCGTGCGGATTGGAAGGTGGGGACTTCCGTGTTCGGGGAAACTGGAGTTGACGGGTCGAGGTATGCCTCGAGATTCTGCGCAAAAGAAGTCGATACCGAGGGCCGTGCATGCGCCCATCGGGCGCTGGTGACGGCGCGGCAACATTCGTGGTCGCAGCAATCGGCGCCGCGGATCACACGCTGTTCTGTTTCCAGGCCCGCGGAATCGTGGCAGTGATGGAGCGCCTTGCGGACGCAGCATGCATGCGGCGGAGCAGTCGTGGCGGCTCGGGCCAGCGGGCCGAAGGTGCCCACGAGCGCGACCAGCAACAGAAATCTGGCGATCCAACGATGCATAGCGAGTCTGATGCAGTCGAAGCTTAACAAGTTACATGTGCCGAGAGCAACAACAGGGATGAGTTTATCGCATCAGCACATATGCTCCGCCGTTGGTGAAGGCGACGACCAGGTTGATGAGAATAAGAATCAGATCGTAATGCCAGCCTGAGGCTTTCTCCCCCCAGAAGCCGGTATGCCAGGCGAAAATCTTTTTCCAGATGGCCCCGAGCATAATCACAATGAGACCGAAGGCGGGGAGTTGGGTGAGGACTCCGGTGGCCACGCCCAGGCCTCCCGCGACTTCGGCGGCGCCGAGAAAGATGGTGAAGGGTTTGGACATGCCAATGCTCTTGGCGCGGGTTGCAGGAGCTTTTAGGTGTCTGTATCCGCTGTTCACGAAGACCAATCCGACCATGAGCCGAAGAAGAAGCAGGCCGAGATCGGTGAAGCGGGCGAGTTGAGGGAACATGGCGGTATCCTGCGAAAAAATATCTTTTCCAACAGACTTCAGAGGACATTACCCAACGGCTGAAGCCGGACTATTTTTGGGCGAATGAACGGTACAATTGAAGTCGTACCCCGATACAAATCCCCCTGATACGAATCCGAAGTTTTTGCATCAAGCGTGCGTGAAGTCACAATATGCATCACGGGTGAAGTCGCAATATGCATCCAGGGTTGGAGCCGGACGATTTCAAGGGAGCCGGAGTATCTAGGCTTTGCCGTGAATCTTTGCCCACCACCAGCGGACGCCGACGAACAGGAATCGCCAATCCTGGAGAAATTCCGGGGGCTTGCCTTCGACGGCATGACCAATAAATTGAGAAATCCAGCCAGCGAGAAACAAGCCCAGCGCATACGGCCACAGGGGATGGAAGAAGATGCTAGCAAGAAAAAGTAAGACCGAGAGCAGGATGGTCGGGATGCCCAGCGTGTGGCAGGCGCGGTTCACAGGATGCTGATGGCTGGTGGCGTATTGCGAAATCCACTGCTCGTTGGTGCGGTTACCCAGCATAGCGGAAGGATGATACACCGCCGGGGCGGCTCCGCGATAGATGCGGGGGGAGGATGGGGAGGATGCGGGAGGATGCTGAGGATGCGGGGGGAGGTTGAGGCACCTGCTTGCCGCGTGGTAGCATCCTAGGTTTTGGCGGGTGATGTTGGGCTGGCCTGTCTACTGCACTGACCTTTTCTGGGGCCTACTCTTTTTGCACGCCTGCAAAGGAGCCTATTCGTGAAAGTCTATTCCGGAGAAAACATTCGTAATGTAGCGATTGTGGGGCATGGGCATGCCGGAAAAACCACGCTGCTCTCCGCCATGCTTTACACGGCCGGGGCAACGCCGAGGCTGGGGAGGGTGGACGACGGATCGGCGGCGACGGATTACGATGAGGAAGAAATTTCGCGAAAGATGTCGATTGCGGCCGCCGCGGCCTATGTGGAGTGGGGCAAGACGAAGATCAACGTGATCGATACGCCCGGATTCAATATGTTCGTCCACGAGGCCAAGATGGTGCTGCCGGTGGTGGACGCCGCTATCGTGGTGGTGGATGGAGTAGCCGGCGTGGAAGTGGTGACCCAGAGGGTTTGGAACGATTGCGAAGAGTACAAGACGCCGCGCCTGATTGTGGTGAACCGCATGGATCGCGATCGGGCGAATGCGGAGCGCGTGCTGGAATCGTTAATCAATGCTTTCGGGCGGAACGTGATTCCGATCGAGCTGCCCATCGGAAGCGAGAAGAATTTGACTGGAGTCGTCGACCTGGTGCGCATGAAGGCCTACACCTACGAACTGGGCGGGAATGGCAAAGGAAAGGAGACGGAAATTCCGGCCAACATGAAGGCGCGAGTGCAGGAGTCGCACGAGCAGCTGGTCGAACTGGTGGCGGAGGGCGATGACAAGCTGATGGAGGAGTTTTTCGAGAAGGGGACGATTCCGGAAGAAGACCTTATTCCTGCCCTGCACAATGCGATCCGCGAGGACAAGCTTTTTCCCGTCATCTTCAGTTCGGGGCTGGGAAATGTAGGGGCTGACCGGGTGATGGATTTTATTGTGGACTACACGCCGGCGCCTTCCGAGCATGAATGGATACAGGGCGAGCCGACATCTTCGGGAAACGGAGACGCTCCTAAGCGGCATGAGACTGATGCCGAACCGGTGTCGCTGTACGTGTTCAAGACGGTGTCAGACGCGTTTGCGGGACGGATTTCCTACTTCAAAGTGTTTTCTGGAGTGCTGAAGAATGAGTCGACGATGCAGAACTTCTCAAGGGGATCGACGGAGAAGCTGTCGCATATTTCCATCATGCAGGGGAAGACAGCAGTGCCGGTGACGGAGTTGCATGCGGGAGATATTGGCGCAGTGGCAAAATTGAAAGATACGCTCACCGGCGACACGCTGGGAGACAAGTCGGCTCCGATTCAGTATCCGCGGGTGAAGCTTTCGGAGCCGGCGATCACGTTTGCCATCGAGCCCAAGAGCCGCGCGGATGAAGACAAGCTGGGGCCGGGGATCCATAAGCTGATGGAAGAAGATGCCATGCTGCGCTTCTTCCGCGACGCGCAGACCCAGGAGTTTCTGATCGCAGGCACGGGGCAGCAGCACATTGAAGTGGTGGTGGCGAAACTGAAGAAGCGGTATCACACGGAAGTGGTCTTGAAAGCTCCGAAAGTTCCCTATCGCGAAACAATTCGCGGGAAAGCGGATGTACAGGGCCGGCATAAGAAGCAGACCGGCGGGCACGGGCAGTACGGCGATTGCAAAATCAAGATGGAGCCCATGCCGCGCGGCGGACATTTTGAATTCGTGAACGATATTTTTGGCGGCGCGATTCCAAAGAACTATATTCCGGCTATTGAAAAGGGCATCAAGGATGCGGCGGGGCGCGGATATCTCGCGGGATATCCGGTGGTGGACTTCCGGGTGATTTTGTACGACGGGTCGTACCACGATGTGGACTCGAACGACATGTCGTTTCAGATGGCAGGCCGCATCGCCTTTCGCAAAGCCATGGAGCAGGCTAAGCCCACGATTCTGGAGCCGGTAATGCACGTCGAAATCACGATCCCGGACGAATTTGCCGGTTCGATCATGGGAGACTTGAACAGCCGCCGTGGACGCATCCAGGGCATGGACAATAAGGGTGGCAACACCGTGGTGAAAGCCGAGGTGCCGATGGCTGAGATGCTCACCTATGGCGTCGACCTGACCTCGATGACCCAGGGCCGCGGCAGCTTCAACATGGAAATGCACCACTACGACACGGTGCCGGGACAGTTGCAGGAAAAGATTATTGAGAAGGCCAAGGCTGCGCGGGGAGACGTGAAGGAAGAGGAAGAATAAGTTTAGCTTGGGCTCAACATGTGGAATCAGCCCGAGACCAACGGTAGTAGGTTACGACGTTTTCATCCCCTGCGCGTTGGCCAGCTTCGCCTGCCGCTCGTCGAACGGAGGAAATCGTTCAGCCCTTCGTCCAACTTTTCCAGACATGCAGATCGTCGAGCTTGCGCGGGATCAGTCTCGGCCGATACCGGTTGGTCCGCCCCAAGCTGCAGCTCCCACTCGCGGTGGCGGTATTTGAGGAAATCTTCAACGGCGTTCAAAACTCGGTAGCCGAATATTTTCTTGCAGTGGGCGGCAAAGTCGGGATACGTAACAGCGGACGGAGCATTGTTCTTGATCTTGTCCGGCGTGCGTTCGGCCCTCTGCTTTTCAAAGTCTTCTTCATCGCGTCCGTCCCACCAGTCCTCTGATTATAACGGCGCGGTCAGTGCGGCCGGGCTTCGCCCAGGCCGGACAGCCGAGGCGGCTGTCGCCACACGGCTCGTGGTAACATCCGACAAGTGGCCGCCGCCAAGAACGATCCCAACCGAACTGCAGGCCAACTTTATCCTGACGATGCGGCCGAATTTGGCCGGAGATGAGGCCAGTCGATCTGTTCTTCAAGGAAGACGAGACGCGAGGTCAGAATGAAACTTTTATTAGTGCTGCTCTGCACTCTATTTGCGATGGTGCCGCTTGCGCGTGCCGCCGATACGCAGGTCATTCCCACATCGGCCGGGCCGGTCAAAATCACTCCGCTGTACCACGCCAGCACACTGATCGAGGCTGGCGGAAAGACCATCTACCTGGATCCCGCTAAGCCAGCCAAATTATCGGGGCTTCCGAAAGCTGACCTCATTCTGATCACCGACATCCATGGCGATCACATGGACCCTGCTTCAATCAAAGAAGTAAGCAAGGCGGAAACGGAAATTCTGGCGCCGCCAGCCGTGGTCCAAACTGTGACTGCCGCCAAGCCCATGGGCAATGGAGAAACGAAAAACTGGCAGGGCTGGACCATTGATGCCGTTCCCGCCTACAACCTGAAGCGCGGCCCCGCTCCGGGAAAACTCTTCCATGACAAGGGACGTGGTAATGGCTACGTCCTTACCTATGGCGGCAAGCGTCTTTACTTTTCAGGCGATACCGAAGGCGTCCCAGAGATGCGCGCGCTCAAGAACATCGATGTGGCCTTCGTGTGCATGAACCTGCCTTACACCATGCCGCCTGACGAGGCTGCCGATGCGGTAAAGACCTTCCACCCCAAGATAGTCATCCCGTACCACTATCGTGGGTCTGATTTGAGTGTGTTTACAAAAGGATTGGAAGGGACCGGCATTGAAGTTCGGTTGCTCGAGTGGTATCCGAAGTAAGAGATCACCTCCCAAGGCGGGGCAGGCTTTGCGGTCGGACGAGGCGTATTATTTGTGAACCTCGATATCGGTTAGGCCAAAATCGGTTCCCTTAGCCAATAGCGGTTCACCGGAGGATTTTGCAAGGGCAAACGAGAAGCAGTCACCGAAATTCAAAGCTGCTGGGTGACGTCCCCTTCCGAACCGGCGCAAGGCAGAGCGCGCTAGGTCGGCTTGTTCGGCATCCACCGGCACGATGTGGAGGTTGGCACGAAGAATGAAGAGATCGAACTCTCGTCCGGCCGGTTCACCGCGGCGGGCTTCAAGAACGATCCCAGTCTCGAGCACACTCGCGGCTGAAACCAGGCGAGTCTCAGCCGCAATGATCTCCTCAAGGAAGCGCTGACGTTCCGGTTCAGCGAGAAAAATGGCGACGAAGGCGGAAGTATCAATAACCATTGTTTGTGAACATCAATGCGGAAGGCCATGTTCGTCGTAACCAAGGATTGCGTCTTCGGTACGAGAATCGCGAGTGGGCATCTCGTCTACCCGGCGCAGGATGTCCTCCAGTTGAGCGGTGAGGATCTGCTTTTTCCGGTGGTTCTTTAGCCGGTTTAAGCGTTCCTCCAACGCCTTTTGGATTGCAGTGGTCAAAGATTCACCGGTCCTAGCAGAGATCTCCCTAGCCAGA
>JAUTWY010000460.1 GCA_030838305.1 Acidobacteriaceae bacterium | reverse complement strand
GCGCAGGATTTGACATCCTCTACGCTTGCCAGGATCTTCAATTCGACAAGGACGCTGGACTCCACTCGATCCCGCGTTATCTGGGCATTTCGCGTTCTCTTTGGATCGCCCGCGTCTTCCATATCATCATGCTGCTCCTCCTGATCGCACTGCTGCCAACCTTCGCTCTTGGAAAATTTGCATTCGCCGGTGTGGTTGCCGTCGCCCTGTTGCTGGTCTATGAACACAGCTTGGTGAAGCCCGACGATCTTTCCCGGCTCAACGCCGCCTTTTTCACCATGAATGGAGTCATTTCGGTAGTCTTCGCTCTCTTCGTAGCCGCAGACTTGCTATTTCGAACTTAGAAAACTCACATAGGGACAGCCGCCTCGGCTGTCCACCGAGCGAAGCGACGAACTGGCACGATTCGGTAGGTGAGAAACTTTCAGTGTTGGTGGCGCTTTTTCAGTCCAACCAAAAACCGAGGCTCCCACCCCCTGCGGCGGGAACCTCGGTTTCCCCATTCCCTCCCGGTGACGGAGGGCTTGAAGGTCTTGATCAGGCTTCGATCTTGCGTTCAGTGTGCCTCACCGCCACTCGCGTTTTGTCAGAACCATGTCTACAGTTTGTAAAAACTGTGCCCGGGGGCCGACATCTCCGGCAAGCGCTCTCCCAGCGGGGAACTTGAGGTAGCCCTGTCGATCCGAGCCCTGAACAATCAAGGTCACGGGGAAATTCGGGCCCTTGGCGGTGCGATAATCCCGTATTCACGGTTCCATTGGTAACTCAATTGCGCACGCCCAAAACTGATAGCATAAATATTCCCCCGCCCACTCCGTGCGCAAACTGCTCTACTTCGGCATTCTGTCTCTCGCTCTTCCGCTCCTAGCGCAGAGCAACGCCGGAGAACTGCGCCTCACTGTGACCGGCCCTGACGGCCTTCCCCTCAAAGCCTCCGTCGAACTCTCGAATGACGCTCTCGAGTTTCACCGCTATTTTTCTACCGACGACTCCGGCGAGCTCGTCACCCGCAATCTTTCTTTTGGCCGATATCATCTGCACGTTCAGCGCGAATCTTTTTCCCCATACGATGCCATCGTCGAGATTCATTCCGCGCTTCCCACGCAGTACGTCATCAAACTCAACATCGCCGCCCTTAGCACAGCGGTAGATGTCAACGCGGAAAACACACTGCTCGATCCCGAACGCACCACGACCATCAATCACCTGGACTCGAAAGCGATCGCCGACCGTCCCGCTTCGCTCCCCGGCCGCTCGCTTCCCGATCTTATCGCCTCCCAGCCGGGCTGGCTCTACGAAGGCAACGCCGTACTCCATCCTCGCGGGTCTGAGTACCAGACGCAATTCGTCGTCGACGGCATCCCGCTTACCGACAATCGCTCGCCCAGCTTCGGGCCAGAAATCGAAGCCGACGACGTCGACTCCCTCACCATCTACACCGCCGGCATTCCCGCCGAATACGGCCGGAAAATGGGCGGAGTCATCGAGGTCAATACGCTGCGCGACGCCCATCCCGGCTTTCACGGACAGGCCGTGCTCTCTGGAGGAAGTTTCGATACCGCCGGGGCTTTCGCCACCGCCCAGGATTCCTGGGAACGCAACACTCTCGGCGTAAGCGCCTCCGGCAACATGACGGCCCGCTATCTCAATCCGGTTGTCCCCGAGAATTACACCAATCGGGGTACCACCGGAGCGTTCTCTTTAAACTATGATCGCGATTTCACTTCCCATGATCGGCTGACGCTGGGCGTGCGCCACGAGCTATCGCGCTATGAAATTCCGAACCAGCAACTACAGCAATTCCCTCAGCTTCAGGATCCTCCCGGCACGGTGGCCCAGCTTCAGACCGCGGGCAATTTCGAAACGATAGGTATCGCCTCCTACCAGCACATCTTCTCGCCGAATGTGCTCGCCAACATTCACGGTATGGTCCGCGATAACTCCGCCGACCTGAATTCCAATAACGGGGCCTGGCCCATCGCCGCCTTCTTGCACAATGACTTCAAAGAGGGATACGTCAAAGCTGCCATCTCGATCCACCGTGGCGGCCACGAGTGGAAGGCCGGCGTCGAGACCGACAATCTATTTCTGCATGAAAACTTCAGTGACGTCATCACCGCAAGCCCCAGCGATCCGAACTATCCATTCGATCCCGGCACGCCCACAAGGTTCGCCTTCACGGGCAATCGTCCCGATCTAGAGCAGTCGGCCTTCTTACAGGATCTGATCCGCCTTGGTAAATGGACCGTGAACGCCGGCTTCCGCTGGGATCACTATCAGCTCATCGTGAACCAAAACGCGGTCAGCCCGCGGCTTTCTGTCGCGCGTTACTTTCCAACAGCCAATTTGATTGTTCACGCCTCCTATGACCGCGTTTTCCAGACGCCGTCATTCGAGAACATTCTTCTTGCCAGCTCATCGAGTGTGATCTCTCTCAACCCTAGCGTACTGCGAGTTCCGGTCGAGCCCTCCCACGGCAACTACCTCGAAGCCGGAGCTACTAAGAGCTTTCTCGGTCAATTTCGCTTCGACGCGAACTATTTCCGCCGCTATGTGAACAATTTTGCCGACGATGACCAGATCCTCAATACTGCTGTGAGCTTTCCAATCGCCTTTCGCAAAGCGGTCATCTACGGCGGGGAAGGGAAGCTCGAACTTCCGCACTGGAATCGCTTCTCAGGCTTTCTTAGCTATTCCTACATTGTTGGGAACGTTTGGTTTCCTGTGACCGGAGGCCTCTTCCTCGGTGATGACGCCGTCAATGCGTCCAACCAACTCACCGGACACTTCCCGGGTTCACAGGATCAACGCCACACGGCGCGCGCGCGCATTCGCTATCAGCTCACTTCACGACTTTGGTTTGCCGGCGGAGCGGAATATGGAAGTGGCCTGCCCTTTGAATTCACCGGCACCCCCGACCAGGCTCTTACCCAATATGGCCAGCAGATGGTGAACCGAGTGAACTTCGCCGACGGACGTATTCGCTCCTCGCTTTCCATCAACCTCTCTGCCGGTGCCGACCTCTACAAAAAAGAGACCCGTTCTCTCCGCTTGCAAGCCGACATCGAAAACCTGAACAATCGCCTGAACGTCCTGGACTTCGCTGGCCTCTTCTCCGGCAGCGCCATCGCGCCGCCTCGAAGCTATTTCCTCCGCCTGGCAGCCACCTTCTAACGGCTCGTGTGGCGCGCGCGCCCTCGCCCGCGAACGCCGGCAGCGCAACTTTTATGCGTCGCCCTCGGCGGCCGCCCCGGGGGCAACACGGCTGCGTGTGAAATGAAAGCAGGAAGATTCGCAAAAACAGGACGGTTGGTGAAGGCGAGAGGACTGGTATCAGGGCATGGCTCTAGCCATGCCCCCCTTACGTGAAGGGATTGCGGCTCAGCCGCTGCCGCCCGCGCCGAACCTCACCCGCGCTTGAAATACTGGACCGCACGCTCATGCTTCTGCGCCGCAACCCGCGAAGAAAATGTCCCCAGATTCTTCCGCCTGCCACTCTTCGCATCTTTCTTACGGGAATAAAGCCGATACTCGCCGGATTGTAATTTGCGAATCATGCAGAAAGAGATGCCAATGTCTGTCCCCCGGTTGGCAAACAAGAAGAGACGCTTACTGCCCCCCCTTCCCATGAAGGTCATCCTGAGCTAAGAAAGATTGCCCGAGGACAATCCCGCGCAGTCGAAGGACCCCTTTCACTCCGATACTGCGACAAACCTCGCCAGGAGTTCCCACCAACACTCGTCAGTCACAACCGCCTCAGACCACAAAATACTTTGCTCCCGGATGATGCACCACCAGCGCCGACGTTGACTGCTCCGGCTCCAGCAAAAATCCCGACGTCAAACGCACTCCAACATTCTCCTCAGGCTTCAGCAGCACAAACAGCTTCGTCTGGTCTTCCAGATTCGGGCAAGCCGGATACCCAAACGAATACCTCGATCCCCGATACTTCTGGTGAAACAAATCCCGGATCGCCGCCGCATCCTCGCCTGCAATCCCCAACTCTTCCCGCATTTTTTTGTGATGCAGTTCCGCCAACGCTTCCGCTGTCTCCACGCTGAGACCGTGCAGGTATAAATATTTCGTATACTCTCCGCCCTCAAACAACTTCTGGGTCTCCACTGAAGCCTTCGCCCCAATCGTCACCAGCGAGAACCCAATCACATCCATCTTTCCCGACGCCTTGCTCGCGAAGAAATCCGAAATACACAACCGCCGCCCCTCCCTCTGCCGTGGAAAAGTAAACCGGACTAACTCCGTAGCGCCGGCGTCCCGCCGGCTGTCGCGAGGGCGTCCCGCCCCCGCTTCCAAGGGCTCATACACCACCACATCATTCCCATCACTCTGGCAGGAAAAGTATCCGTAAACAACCTTAGGCTCAAACAGCTCTGACGCAGCCACTTCCTCTTCCAATTTCTTCTTGATGGGACGGAACTTCTCCTCCACCAGCCGCACATAATCCGCCTGCGACGCCGTCTTCAACTGCCACTGGTTCTTGAAAAGCGCCGTCTCGTTGATATAAGGAAAGACTTCCCGCACATCGTAGTGCTTCACCCGCACTCCCCAGAACGGAGGCTCCGGAATATTCGGCGCATCCGTCACTACCGCGCTACGCTCGGCAAACACTGGCCCAGTCTCTTCATCCACTGCCGCCGCTTTGGCGTACTCCTTCACCGTGCGTCCATCGCGTAGCCGCGTCTCGCGCGCGCCGTCTTCGGTGACCAAGTCCTCCATCACATGCAATCCGGCAAATGCATCCTCCGCGTAAAACACTGCGTTGGCATACTCCCGCCGCAAATCATCTTCCACATACTTGCGCGTTAAAGCCGCTCCGCCACAAATAACAGGGAATTCCAGCTTCTGCCGCTGCAAGTCCTGGATCACATACTTCATCTCCAGCGTCGACTTCACCAGCAGCCCGCTCAACCCAATTGCATTCGCGCCGTGCTCCTGTGCCGCGCTGATGATCTTGTCCCCCGGTTGCTTGATTCCAAGATTGACCACTTTGAAGCCATTATTCGACAAAATAATGTCCACAAGATTCTTGCCAATATCGTGGACATCGCCCTTAACCGTTGCGAGTACGATCGTGCCTTTCTGCGACCCACCCTCTTTCTTCTCCATCTTCGGTTCAAGATACGCAACGGCCTGCTTCATTACCCCGGCCGAATCGAGCACAGAAGGCAGTTGCATCTTGCGTGCGCCAAACAAATCGCCCACCGTCTTCATCCCATCGAGCAGCACCGTGTTAATCAATTCCAGTGCCGAATAATTCGCCAAGGCCTCCTCCAGCAAGGCTTCCAATGATTTCTTATGCGCGCCTTCTCCAACCGCTTTCTCACCGTTGATGATGGCGAACTTAAGCTTGTCCTCCACCGACAACGTGTCCACGTGTGCGGTGGTGGAAGCCGCCGGCTTTCCCTTCAGCCCGGCGAAATGATTCATGTACTTCTGCAGCGGATCGCCGTCAGATTCATCCCGGAAAATCAGCCTCCGCGCCAGATCCACTTCTTCCTGTGGAATCTTGTACAGCGGGTAAATCTTGGTGTAATTCACGATGGCCATATCCAGGCCGCGATTTACCGCCTCATGCATAAATACCGAATTCAAGACGCGCCGCGGATAAGCATCCAGCCCGAATGAAATATTGCTCACGCCCAGAATCGTCTTTACGTTAGGCAATTCCTTCTTGATCTTTTCGACTGCCTTCAGCGTCTCAATCCCGGCGCTCCGGTACTCGTCCTGTCCGGTTGAAATCGGCAGAGTCAGAGCATCGAAAATCAGGTCTGTGCCATCGAGCCCATATTTCTTAGTGGCGAGATCGAAAATCCGGTGCGCGATGGCCGCCTTCTTGTCCGACGTCAGCGCCATCCCGTCTTCATCGATCGTCAGCGCGATCACCGCCGCGCCGTAGCGCTTCGCCATCGGCAGCACCAGCGACGTCCGCTTCTCCCCATCTTCCAGATTGATCGAGTTAATGATCGCCCGCCCCGGAATCCGCTTCAGGGCCTCTTCCACGACATCCGCTTCGGTCGAGTCGACAAGAATCGGAGCGGGAACCCGCGTCGCAATCTTTTCCAGAATCGAAGAGATGTATCCCTTCTCGTCCTCGCCCACAATCGCGCAGCACAAATCCAGCATGTGCGACCCTTCGTTCACCAGCTTCTTCGCCAGCGCCAGAATGTCGTCGTACTTCTTTCCCTGTACCAGCTTCCGAAAGTGTTCCACCCGCGTCGTCGTATTCATCTCTTCGGCGACGATGAGGGGTTTTGGTTCCAGATCGAGAGGGACGGAGGTGTAGGCGCTCGAGGCGGCGCCGACGCGCTTCACATCCCGCTTCGCCGGTTCCACTCCAGAGACGGCATCGACAACGGCTTTCAGGTGCGCAGGAGTGGTTCCGCAGCAGCCGCCCACAATTCGGACACCGTAATCCACGACAAAGTGCTTGTGATACTCCGCCAATTCCGCCGGCGTCAGCTTGTATACCGCATGTCCGCCTTCGTTGTGCGGCAGTCCCGCATTGGGAAGGACGGAAACTTCTTTCGTCGAATTCAGAGCCAGATAGCGGACCGCGTCATTCATCTCCTTTGGCCCGGTTGCGCAGTTCAGGCCCAGGATTTCGACTTCGAATGGTTCCAGCGCCGTCAGCGCCGCGCCAATTTCGGTGCCTAACAGCATCGTGCCGCTTTCTTGAAGCGTTACTTGAACTGTAACTGGTAAACGTCTGCCCGATTTACGCATCGCCTCAAGCACGCCGATGGTTGCAATTTTCGCCTGCAACAAATCCTGGCAAGTTTCGATGAGCAGAACATCCACTCCACCTTCGATGAGGGCAGACGCCTGCTCTTCGTAAGCCGCGGCCATGGCCTCAAAGGTGATGTGGCCAAGCGACGGCAACTTCGTCGTCGGGCCCATCGAGCCGGCGACAAATCGCGGTCTGTCTTTTGTTGAAAACTGCAGCGCCACTTCCTTCGCCAGTTGCGCCGCCTTCACGTTGATCTCACGAACCCGGTCCGGAAGTTCAAACTCGGCCAGCACAATGCGTGATCCGCCGAAGGTATTGGTCTCGACGATGTCGCAGCCTACTCTGAAGAAGTCCGCATGAATGTCCCGAATGATGTCAGGACGGCTCAACACCAGTACTTCGCTGCAATTCTCCTTGCCCCAGTAATCGTCCAGGGTAGGATTGCGCGATTGGATGTTAGTTCCCATCGCACCGTCGTAGACCACTACGCGCTCTTTCACGGTTTGTAAAAAATCGCTCATACTTAAGTTCTTAGCCATTGTCCGTGTGAATCCGTGGCTAACAATCGTTTCCCCATGCACAGACGCCGGCCCGCAGGACCGGCGTGTGAGTGATTAAAATCTCTCGAACTCTAACTCCCCGGAACCATCTCCTTGGGAGCCCCACCATCCACGTCGGCCTGGTTGAACACAGCGTTCGCTCCCATATGTGCTGGCCGGGCGGCCAGCATTTGCTCCTTACGGTAAACCAGGTTGCTGGCATTAAACGTCGCCAGCTCAAACCCATGCCCATGGGTAATCGCGTCGGTGGGACAAGCCTCCACGCAATACCCGCAAAAAATACAGCGGTTGTAGTCGATGTTGTAGACCTTGGCGTAGCGTTCGGCGCCGCTTACTCGGTTTTCGGCTGTGTTGTCGGCGGCTTCGATATAGATGCAATTCGAAGGGCAGTTGGCGGCGCACAGGAAACAGGCAACGCATTTTTCCAGCCCGTTTTCGTCGCGCTGCAAGACATGAGCGCCGCGGAAGCGGGCTTCGACGCGGGCCCCGCGCAGCGGGCCCTTGCCGTCGGGATAATTTTCCACAGTCGTTGGCTGGAACATCTCCATGAAGGTGATGCTCATGCCTTTGGCGATCGCGGCGATGTTTTTCAGGACCGGCATGCGCTTCTAGTATACCGGATGCCGGATTCGAAGGCTTGGTGACGCGTGAGCTTAGGAGCGGTAGGTCGCCATGTTGCAAAGTGTCCCAACTACGTGAGCAAGCAGCGCGGAGAGGACCAAGGGCAAAAACAGGAGAGCCGCCGTCATCGGGCATGTGTCGCTGTACTCGAACGAAAAGCCAAGAAACACCGCAGCCCACGCCCCGAGGGAAACTGGAGCGGCATCGCTGGAGCGCCAGGTTTTGTCGGAGAAGGCCAACACAGAGAAGGGCAATGCGAAGATCAGGCAA
>JAUTWY010000324.1 GCA_030838305.1 Acidobacteriaceae bacterium | reverse complement strand
GTCCAGACGGCATGGCAGACATGCCAGCGGCCCTGGCGACTCTGGGCATGAGTAGCTCAACCACGCAACCGGTGAAGATATTCGAAAGCCTGGTTGATAACGATTCGCTTCAACAGCTGACGGCAATTTTGGCGGCGAAGGATATCCGGAATATTCAAGGCAATTATCCGGCGAGCGGAACCGCGAATTACTACGGCACGGAAAAGATTGTGGTATCGGCGTTGCGGGACGAAGGCGTCAAGAATTTTGTATTTCCGGATTTGCAAGCGCGACGGCCATACGAGGACGTTTTGAAACCGCTTCTGAAATGGTTGAGCAATGCGGAAAAACACAAGGGAGACGCAGTGAAGCAGGCGATTCCCAACAATTGCTCTCCAGATCCGCCGCCCACGGTTCCCACACAATTCGGTCCGTCGCGGCAGATTTTGGCCGCACATTCCTCGAGCGGCAGCAAGTCGGACACTGCCAACAATCAAGTGCCAGTCGCACCCAGTTCGTCGAACGCAACTGCGACGATCAAAGTTGCCGTGAATCTGGTTCTGGTGAGGGTGGTTGTGCGCGATGCTCAGGGGCATCCAGTGGGAAATCTGCGGCAAGAGGATTTTCAGCTCTTTGACAACCGAAAGCAGCGGCCGATCACTCGCTTTACGGTGGAGCGGAGAGCGAGCCAGGCGTCCGAACCAACCGGCAAGAGCCCCTCGGACGGCGCGAAACCGGAGTCAGCATCGGTGACCGCGGCAACGGAACACAGCCTCGCCTATCTTTTCGACGACACTCATTTGAGCGCGGGCGACCTGGCTAAGTTGCAAAGCGCTGCCGATCACCAGATCTCCTCACTGCAACCCTCTGTGCAGGCAGCCGTTTTCACGACTTCCGGACAAACCACGCTCGACTTCACAGCGGATCGCTCCAAATTGCGCGAGGCCCTTTCGCGCATTATGCCGCGAAAGGTCGCTGGGTCAGAGGGAGACAATTGTCCCGAAATCGATACCTACATGGCGGACTTAATCTGGAACAAACATGACGAGGACGCGCTGGGCGTGGCTACCGAAGACGCCCTGGTATGTGCCTATGGCAACGACGTAAGATTTGCGGCTGCCGCGGAAGCGATGGCCCGAGCCACCGCGCAACAGCGTTCTTTCACCGCCGAAACCGATAGCAGAATCCTTCTAGTGGCCTTGCAGGGTGCCCTGCGTAAATTGGCGGCGGTTCCAGGACACCGCTCCCTGATTTTGGTTTCACCGGGCTTTATCGCCCCCGGTGGCGAGCAGGATTATGCTCGGCTCATCGAAGGCGCCCTCCATACCGACATCATGATCAGCGCGCTGGACGCACGCGGGCTGTACATCATCGATTCCGTGAGCTCGCGAACCCGCGGGGTAGTCGATTACCAGCGCGAAGCAGCATCCGCCGCGTCGGAACTCATGACGGCCATGGCCGATGCAACCGGTGGCACCTTCTTCCGTAACAACAACGATTTCAACAGGGGCTTCGACCGCGTCACCGTTCACGCAACTTACATGGGAGGTCCGCAGTGGGTGCAGAAGATTTTGATGATGAGGTAGAGAGTGAAGACGAAGACGCGATCGGGAGGAGGTTCCGGTGGCCGCACAGGGGACACTGAAGAAAGGCGCAGGCAAGGCCGTGGCGCACGTCAGCATTCCGGAGGCTTGGAAGCGGGTCAAGCAAAAGGGTCGCTTTTCAGCCACCCTTGAAACCTCTCTCGAACTCCGCTCGATTACAGAGTGGATTCGATTTCGAAGCCCCAGGCTTCCAGAAGAGGCTCGGGGATGTATTTGGAGTTCTTGTTGCGGCGAGCCCACTCGCGCAGACGGGTGGAGCGCAGATATTGGTCCGGAGTGAGCTTGTATTCGCGCACAACCTGCTCAAACTCCGTGATGGTAGGGACAATTGGGCCGATAGGCTCGGGCTTGCCCCAGTTCGGATTTCCGCGACGCTTCGCCATGAAACATGCCTTTCCTACAAAAGGGGGAAATAAACTCTTCCAATACCGCTATGTGTTTGATTCTCCGGCTCGTATAGGGATGCAGAGAAAACGTGCCCGGCCAATTTAACTACGCCTGGCGCGATACTGCTCCCAAAACTGAATCGGAGACTCAGTAGGGTAGGGCAGTTTTTGGGGAAAGTCAATCGAAATCTCTGATCTTTGCTTGAGTTAATTGACTCTAACCTATTGGCGGGATTGTGTTTATGGGCGAAGCGCTCGTACCAGTTTGAAGCCGACTCAAACCCGGGTGGAGTGGAGAGGGAATTCACGAGGAAAACACTGCCCAGATGGGGCCGTCCCCCCTGCAAAGTCTGTCGCATAGCGTGAGCAGGGTGCATTGCCCGGAGGGGCGCAAGAGGAGCCCTACACCTACGGCTTAACACCGTGGGCTGCATTCTTGCGCCGCTCGGCGGCTAAACATTTCTGCAAACTGGGGGTCTTACCACGAGTTACGGTCGTAACTCGTCGCCACGAAGGTCGCATTGATCAAGGTTCTGGGCGAGCTTAAAGTAAGGGATGGCTGTGTTCTGTTTCCCCAGGTCGAACCTCAAGAAACACGCTCCCAGACATGGCCGCGTAGAGATCACAGGCGTGAGCTCAAAGATTTAGGACGGTAACGTGGATCTGAAATCGCTACTGCTGTGTTCCGACGAAAAGATCGTGCGCGTGCTGCGACGGACGCTGGGCGATCTGGAGATCGGCGTCGAACACTGCACCAGTTCGGAGGTCGCGCTGCGGCATCTGACGCGGGAGCGGTTCGAGGCAATCATCGTGGATTGCTCTGGTCCGGGAGCGGAAGCGGTATTGCGCAGCGCACGGGCAGCACCGTGCAACAAGCGGGCTGTGGCAGTGGCGATTCTTGATCACGGCGTTGGATTGCGGTCGGCATTCTCACTAGGAGCTCACTTCATCCTGTATAAGCCGGTGTCGGTGGAACGCGCGAAGTCGAGCTTCCGCGCTGCCCGGGCCCTGATGAAGAAGGAACGGCGGCGCAATGCGCGGATTCCGGTGCACATTCCGGTGGAGATGTCGAGCCTGGAATCGGGCGCGCGCTTCAAGGTGAACACTACTGATTTAGGCGAAGGCGGGCTGGCGCTCAGCTTGCCGCGGCGCAGCAAGCCGCATGGCCGATGGCAACTGAAGTTTACGCTGCCCGGGTCGGCAATCGCTCTCAAGGTCGATGCAGAGTTCGCGTGGGAAGGGAGCGGCACTCAGGTGGGTTTGCGCTTCCATGACCAGTCTCCAGCGGTGAAGCGCGAGTTGCATGAATGGCTGGGCAGCAACACTCCGGATATGGAGAAAGACGATCCGCCGGCTTGCTGCCAGCTTACGGATTTGAGTTTGGGCGGCTGCTATCTGGATATTTCTTCGCCCTTCCCCGTTTCCACGCGGGTTACGCTCTCGATGCGAGCTGCCGGACTCAAACTGAAAACCGAAGGCGTGGTTCGTGTCATGCACGCAGAAAAGGGAATGGGTGTGGAATTTACAAAGAGCACCGCTGAACATCGTGCGCTGCTGGAAAAATTCCTGGCCTTGCTGAATGAGAACCGCGACCTGCTTCCAGAGTTGATGGTGGAGCCTGAGGGCCTGGACACTGAATCGGCGGAGAAGATAGAAATACCCTCGGATTCTGGCGAACCGGAAGACTCCCTGATCGGGCTATTTCGCAAGCAGTCTGCGCTGTCAACCGATTCATTCATGGCGGAATTGCGCAAGCAACGCGGACTGGCCGCCACAGCAGGGGTTTCCGCCTGATCGCATTGTGAAACTGTTCGCACGAGCAATTACTGCGGTAGAGGGGTTCCTTCCGCCGGCCCGCCCGATACCATTTCGGTTTTGACTGTTGATTTCTGATTGGCCACGAGTTCAATGTCGGTCTCAAAAGTCTGGTAGCCGGGCAAAGTGATTTTGATTTTGCGTTTTCCCGGCGTGACCAGCAGGGCGCGCCCGAGGCCGCTGAATTCGGCGACGTGGCCCACAAACACTCCGTCTACAAAAACCGCAGCTCGATTGGGCTTAACATCCAACTTGATCTCCGCGGTGACTTGCGGAAATGCGACCCGCGTATCTCTCTCCATCTTTACAGGGATGGTTTGCTTTTCTCCGGCGCGGACGGAAAGCTTCTGCGTGAAATCCAAATATCCTCCCTGGCGCACGGTGATCTCGTGTTCGCCGGGAAGCAGAAGAAGCTTCTTCGATCCTTTTAGCTCGTTCAGATAGCCGACGTATTGGCCGTCGATCCAAACCCCTGAGGTATTTTCGACCTTGGAAGCGCCGACCAGTTCGATTTTTCCCAGAATCTTATTGTCGGCATGGAGAACGGGAATCAACAGTTGCGTACTGAATAGTGTTAGCCAAAGGAAGGCACATGCTTTACGAAGGGAATTCATAGTAATCTCCTCGGTATCTTTCAGATGACATATCCGGAGAAAAGGTAGCTGGCTCGCGGTACAGAAAAGGACGCAGCGTGATCATTGTGGTGATGGGCGTGACTGGAGCGGGGAAGACTACGGTGGGAAGCTTGCTGGCTGAGGAATTGGGATGGGAGTTTGAAGATGGAGACGCCTTTCATTCTGCAAGGAATGTGGAGAATATGCGGCGGGGAATTCCGCTGAATGAGGACGACCGGCGGCCTTGGCTGGAACAGTTGCGGGGAGAAATCTCTCGGCATGATGCGGAGGGATGGAATCTGGTGCTGGCGTGTTCAGCGCTGAAGAAGCAGTACCGGAAGATTCTGGCTGTGAGTGCGTCAGTGAAGTTTGTGTATTTGAAGGGTGAGGCGCGGCTGATCGCGGAGCGGCTGAAGATGCGGCGCGGGCATTTCGCGGACGAAACAATTCTCGCCGCTCAATTTGCCGATCTGGAGGAACCAGAGAGTGCGGTGGTGGTTGACATTGGTGCCACGCCGCAGGAGATGGTGAATGAGATCAGGAAAAAGTTAGGGGTATAGCGCCCATGGAGACTTCTTGACCCGAATGCCTGATCAGAGTTTAGAGTCCGCCGTGGTTTCGCGTCTCATATGGCGCCTGATGCCGTTTCTTTTTCTTCTCTATATTGTTGCTTATCTCGACCGCATCAATGTGAGCTTTGCCATCCTGCAGATGCGAGGGCCGCTGCATCTGAACGACCGGGTTTACGGGCGCGCGGCGGGAATGTTCTTTACCGGGTATTTTCTCTTTCAAGTGCCGAGCAACGTCGTGTTGGAGAAAGTAGGGGTGCGGCGCTGGATTTCGGGGCTGATGGTGGTGTGGGGCGTAGTCTCGTGTTCCATGATTTTCATTCGCGGACCGGTTAGTTTCTATGTGCTGCGCTTTTTGTTGGGAGCGGCGGAAGCCGGTTTTTTCCCTGGCATGATCCTTTACTTGAAGCGTTGGTTCCCTGCGAGTGCGAGGGCACGGGCAGTGGCGTGGTTTATGACGGCGAATCCGCTGGCGGGAGTGGTGGGCAGTCCGATTTCAGGAGCGCTGCTGGGAATGCATCGCGGCGGGCTCGCGGGCTGGCAGTGGCTATTTATTCTGGAGGGGATGCCGGCGGTTGTGCTGGGAACGGCCGTGTACTGGGTGCTGACGGATGGTCCGGCAAATGTGAAGTGGCTGTCCGAAGAACAGCGCGGCTGGCTGGTCAGGGAGCTGGAGCGCGAGCGAGAGGCAAATCCGGGCGGCCCGAGCAGTGGAGTTTGGGAAGTGTTGGGTAGCGGAAGAATATGGCTGCTGTCGCTGATTTATTTCGGCATCCCCGCGTGCATGTATGGCGTGACACTGTGGTTGCCGAGCATGATCCGAAGTCTGTCTGGGCTGGGATATTTTTCAACGGGCATGGTGGCCGCGGTGCCTTATTTTGTGACTGCGATGGTGATGGTGCTGGTGGCGAGGCATTCGGATCACTCGGGCGAGCGGCGCTGGCATACGGCGCTGCCGGGTTTGGCAGGGGCAGCGGCGCTGGGAGTGGCGGCCTATGGGTGGATGCCCGTCCTCGTAATTGCGGGAATGAGTTTGGGCATGGTGGGCGCGCAGTCGATGACCGGGCCGTTCTGGGCGCTGGCGACATCGCGGATGAGCGGCACGGCGGGAGCGGCGAGCATTGCGGTGATCAATTCTGTGGGAAACCTGGGCGGATATTTTGGACCGTACATTATTGGATGGGCGCGATCCGACAGCGGGAACTTTCGGGGAGGGTTGCTGGCGGTGGGGGCAGTGTTGGCGGTGAGTGCGGGGTTGGCGTTGACTGTGGGGGTGAAGAAAGGGCTGATGGATCGATAGTTTGCTGCCTGTGCCAGCAAAACTGTCGAGCTTCGATTGGACAGGCGAGGGCGGCTTTCCCCACATGAGAATCGCGGCCACAACTCTGCGAATCCCGTAGAACCTTGGGGGATTGTTTACAATAGGGGATTCGTCCGCCGCGATTAGGGACTCCGGTAGTTTGGATGAAGGATGCTTAGGAACAGCTAACCACTTGGAACAGTCAAACCACAAGCCTGGCACGTCGAGCGCGGCATCCCCCTGTGTGTACTGGCGGGTGGAAGGGAGTTTGCTGGACCTGACGGTGGTGCAGCCGGTGGCGTTCTTTACGTGGAATGCGCAGACGTTCGCGGATCGCTTCCGCCGGCGGGGGCTGATCTTTCTGATGGCGGCGCTGCGTCCCCTTCTTTATTCGACGAACCGTAAGTTTGCCACGCGCGTGCTTCACACGGCCTTGCGGGGAGTAACGCGGGACCGGCTGGATCTGCTGGGCGAAGAATACTTCCAATACAAATTGAAACCGCAGCTCAAGGCGCGCGGAGTGCAGAAGGTGCAGGAACTGGTGCGGGCGGGCGCGGACGTGGTGCTGGTGAGCCAGGGGCTGGAGCACGTGATGAAGCCGCTGGCGCTGCATCTTGGAGTGAAACGGTTGGTGGCGAACCGGCTGGAGTTTCGCGATGGCGTGGCTACGGGAAGATTGCTTGAGCCGGTGATCCGGCCTCGAGGGGCATTTGCGCGAATCCAGGAGCAGAGTCCGGACGGGCGGCGGGCGCCGAAGACGCTGGCCCGGCAGTTGGATATTTCGCTGGAGGATTTGAAGGCGGCAGTGATTGGTTCTGGGCGGGAGTCGGCGGCAAAGGAACGTCCCATCGTGCACTTCGAGGGGCGGAAGCAGGCGGCAGGATTCTCCGTGTGCCGGGCGCTGGCGGGCAAGCACGTAATGCTGATTGGCGTCACCGGATTTATTGGCAAGGTTTGGCTGGCGAACACGCTGATGGATTTGCCGAAGGTTGGACGAATTTATCTGCTGATCCGGCGTCAGAAATCCAATCCGGCGCAGCGCAGGTTTGAAAAGATTGTGGAAGAGTCGCCGGTGTTCGATCCGCTGTTCGAGAAATATGGATTGGAATTCGGGGCATATCTGCGCGACAAGGTCGAGGTGGTGGAGGGTGATGTTACTCAGGCGGGGCTCGGACTGAATGCGGACGTCGCGCAGCGCCTACAGAGAAATCTGGATGTGATTGTGAATAGTTCGGGGTTGACCGACTTTAATCCGGATTTGCGGGATGCGCTCGCAACGAATACGGACGCGGCGATGAACATCCTGGAGTTTGTGCGGGGAACGGACCACTCGGGATTGCTCCATCTCTCGACATGTTATGTAGCGGGTGAGCGCGACGGGCGGGTGACCGAGAGGATCATTCCGAATTACACGCCGCGTCGCGTGCCAAACTTTGACGCTGAAGAGGAATTGCGTTCTCTGCACGAGTTGATTGCCAAGGCCGAGGCGCAGGCCGAGGGCGCGGAAGTAACGGCGGATCTGAGGTCGCAGTCACTATCGAAGGAACATGCGGCGAAGGGGTTGCAGGGCACGGCTCTGGAGAATCAAATCCGCAAAAACCGGATCCGCTGGTTGAAGACTTATTTGATGGACGCGGGAACGCAGCGCGCCAAGGAGTTGGGCTGGCCGAACACGTACACGCTGACCAAGAGCCTGGCAGAATCGTTGATCGTGAAGCATGGCGCGGGGCTGCCGATTGCGGTGGTGCGTCCGGCAATTGTGGAAACATCGGTGGAGAAGCCATTCCTGGGCTGGAATGAAGGCATCAATACGTCGGCTTCGCTGTCTTATTTATTGGGCACTTATTTCCGGCAATTGCCGACGAATGAGAGCAAGCGGCTGGACATTATCCCGGTCGACGCAGTGTGCGCCGGGATGACGCTGATCGCGGCAGCAATTGTGGACCGGCGGCACGATCAGTTGTACCAGCTGGCGACGTCGGTAACGAATCCTTGCGATATGGGGCGGTCGATTGAGTTGACGTCGCTGGGGCACCGCAAGCATTACCGGGCACAGGAAGGGTTAGAGTCATGGCTGCGGCTGCGGTTCGATGCGATTCCGGTATCGAAGACCCGGTACCAACGCATGTCGGCGCCTGCGCAGAAGGCGATCGTGAAATCGATTCAGCGGATCATGTCGCCGTTGCCGTTGAAGAAGACGCCGCTGGTGAAGGCGGAGAGAAACCTGGAGCGGGTGGAGAAGCTGATTGAATTGTTTGAACCGTTCATCCTGTTCAATGATCACGATTTCACGGCCGACAATGTGGAAAAGCTCTCGCACGCGCTGGTGGAAGAGGAGCACGAGGAATTCGGATATAAGGCGCGATGTTTGGACTGGTGGGATTACTGGATCAATATTCATATTCCGGCGTTGCGCAGGTGGACTTATCCGTTGATTGAAGGCCGGCCGCTGGAAGCGCGTCCAGCGCGGAGTTTGATGAATGGCGAGACGGTGAAGACGGGGACCAATGGAGGGGGGTGGTGAGGGCCTCAGGGGCTAAAGCCCGTCTTGCTGAGAAAGCTTAATCGCAGCCCTGAAAGCGCTGCGCCACCCAAAGGCGAGTGAACCCAGCGAGTGAACAAAATAGCGAGTGAACAAAGCAAAAGTCCGGAGCGGTAGAACAAGAAATGGGAATTGGTGAATGGCGATATTTGTGACAGGGTCGACGGGATACATTGGGGCGCATGTGGCGGCCAATCTGCTGCGGGATCATGGCGCAGCGCTAAACGTATTGGTGCGAGCGCGGGACGTGAGCGAGGCGGAAGGGCGGTTGTGGAAGGCGATGCAATTGCATCTCGACTTTCCGCAGTTTTACGAACACCTGCAAACACGGGTGCGAGTGTTTCGCGGAGATTTGACGGAGCCCGGGTTCGGGTTGAATCGCGATGAATACGACCGGCTGGTGCACACGACGGATTCGGTGATTCATTGTGCGGCTTCGCTGAACCGCAAGTCGGAGAAGAGCTGCCTGAACGTAAATCTGCGGGGCACGCTGGAAGTGCTCACCCTGGCGCGGCACGCAGAGCACTATCACGGGCTGCGCCGCTTCAGCCAGGTGAGCACGGTGGCGGTGGCGGGGAAGCGGCAGAATGAAGTGGTGAGCGAGGATCGATCGATTGATTGGGAGCGGTCCGATTACGATCCGTATGCGAGAACGAAAAAATTCTGCGAGCACATGATGCGGGTGCTGCTTCCGGAGACACCGAAGACAATTTTCCGTCCCAGCATTGTGCTGGGGGACAGCCGCTATGCGGAGACGACGCAGTTCGACATGGTGAAGGCATTTGTGTTTTTGGCGGGACTACCGGTGCTGCCGTTCCGTCCGACGGACAAGATCGACATTGTGAATGTGGATTTCGTGGCGGAGGCGATTGCGACGCTGCATCAGAAGGAGCGCCCAGAGCACGACACGTATCACCTCTCGTCGGGAATTGGCTCGCAGACGTTTCGAGAGATTACCAAAGCATTGGCGGCGGCCCAGAACAAGCGCGCGCCAATGTTTGTGCCGGTCGCGGAGCGGCCGTTTTCGGGGTCGGTGAATTTTCTGGCGAACCGCAAGGGCGCGATTGGCAAAGGCGCGTCGCTGATGAAGGTGTTCCTGCCATATCTGGTGTGGAATACGGTGTTCGACAACCGGCGCGTGATAAAGGAATTGGGCAAGAAGCCGGTGCCGTTCTCCGAGTATTGCTATCCGCTGCTGAGGTTCAGCAGCGAGAATGATTTTACTTACCATTACCGGCCCTGGCCGGCGGCGGCGGGAGGCACAGCCGCATGATGGATTTCATTCTGGAAGCGTGGGTGAGCAGTTCGATCGAGCGCGCCAAGGCTGGGTGGATGCTGGGCGCCGGCCAGCGTTGGAAACCAGGCGAGAAGCTGAAGTTATTGTTTGCCGGTTACAACGGCACGCGGAATATGGGATCGGATGTGCGCGTGGAAGAAATGCTGCGGCAGATGCGGCACATTCTGGGGGCGGAGCGCGTGGAGTTCAGCGTGATGAGTCAGAACTTCGATTTCTCGCAAGGATATTTTGAGGGTACGAGGCAGGTTCACCTGCCGGATATTTTTCCGCCGTTTCTGGCGAAGGAAGTGCCGCAGCATGACGGAGTACTGGCCTGTGAAGGATCGATGTTCAAGAGCAAGTTCGCGAATGCGCTGACCACCATGATGATTGGGTCGCTGGGAATCGCGGCGGCGCAGAATAAATTGTCGGTGGGATACGGCGCGGAAGCAGGACACATGGATCCGCTGGTGGCGAAGATGTGCGGAAGGTATTGCAAGAATTCCTTTGTGATTACGCGAAATGAAGAATCGCGAACGGTGTTACGGGAGTTAGGCGTTCCGACCGAGTTGGGAACCGACACGGCGTGGACCTTTGAACCGCGTCCGCCGGAGTACGGGCAGAGCGTTCTGCGAAAAGTGGGCTGGGATGGGAAGACACCGGTGCTGGTGGTGTGTCCGATCAATCCGTTTGAATGGCCGGTGAGGGCGTCGCTGGCAAAGTATGCGGCTCGCAGTTTGACGGGCGCTTATAAGGAGAGTCATTACCGCACTGTGTATTTTCACAATTCTGGACCGGCGGCGGCGCAGGCGTATCACAAGTATTGGAATGCGATTGCGAATGCGGTGGATGCATTCCGGAAAAAGAAGAATGTTTTCGTGATCCTGGCGGCGACGGAGCGACTGGATGCGCGTCCGGCAAACCGGATTGCGGAGAAGTTGGCAGGGGTGCCGGTGCTCACTTCGGATGAGTACAGCATGTATGAACTGGTGAGCGTCCTGCGGGCGTGTCACATGATGGCTTCGTCGCGGTATCACGGGATTGTGACGTCGATGCCGGGGCTGGTGCCATCAGCGGGAATCACGATGGATGAACGCATCCGGAATTTAATGCGGGAGCGCGGGCATCAGGATCTGCTGATGACGGTGGACGATCCAGAGCTTGAAGAAAAACTGCTTGCCGCTTTGGAGAAGCTGAGTTGCGAGGGCGAAGCGATCGCCGACGGGATCGCGAAGACGGTGGTAAGGAATTTGAAGGTGATGGCGCGCATGGGTGTTTATTTCGAAGAGGAAGTGCAGAGAAGATATCCGGAGTTTGAGACGCGACGCGGGGAGTGGAGTTGGGAGGATTACTTGCCGCCGATGAGTAGTCGCCTGCACGAGTTGGTGGCGGCTTACAACTAGACTCGGCCTCCTGGGAATGCGGGGAAAAGCCTCTATCACGGAGGAACGCAGAGGGGGGCGCGCGAAGATCGCGGAGGGAGCCGTTAGCGGGATTTGTAAAACAATACTTTGAGCACAGGCGTTCCATTTATCGAGCAAATCTTTTCCCAACTGCAGATGGCTGCGGATACGCGGATTCTTGCCGAGATTCGCAATGGACAGGTCACTGGTGTCACTGGGAGCGAGTTACTGGAACTGGTGCGCAAGGCGCGAACGTTTATTGCTTCGCGCGGGCTGAAGCAGGGCGACCGGTGTGGATTGCTGGCGGCGAATAGCATTCGGTGGGTGGCGATGGATCTGGCGCTCATGGCCGAAGGGCTGATCGTAGTGCCGCTGTATCCGCGGCAGGCTCCGGCGGAGTTGGTGGCGATGATGAAGGACTGCGCGCCGTCGCTGGTGTGCTGCAGCGACGCTGCGTTGCGAGATGGAATTGCGCAGGCATGGAGGGAAAGTCCGCCGCAAGTTTTATTTGACGAAATGTTTGCGGGCGTCGAGGGAGTGTCGTTCGGTGCACTGCCGGTGGGGAATGATAGCCCGGTAACGATTATTTATACGTCAGGGACGTCGGGCGAGGCGAAGGGCGTGGTGCTCACAGCGAGCAACGTCGGCTTCATGCTCGACCGGACGGCGGAGCGGTTGGGCGAGCTGATGTCCGGGTCACGGTCCGGGGCGTCGTTAGGATCCCAGGGGCAGGATCGCATCTTTCATTATTTGCCGTTCACATTTGCGGCGTCGTGGATTGCTTTGCTCACGTTTCTGAAGCGGCGGAGCCTGGTCACGATCAATATGGATCTGGCCAAGATTGCCAGCGACATGCGGACGGTGGCTCCGGATTATTTTTTGAATGTGCCGCAGTTGCTGGAACGCATGCGCCGGGCGGTGGATGAACAACTGTGGCAAACGGGCGGAGTGGCGCAGGCGATTTATGCGCGGGCGAAGGGTGCTTGGGCGCGGCGGCAAGAGAAGCAAGCGAAGGCGGGCGACGCGCTGTGGCTGGGATTGGCAAATCGGCTGGTGTTTCCCGCAATCCGGAAGAAGATGATTGGTGGGAACCTGAAGGCGCTGATTTGCGGGTCGGCGCCGCTTAATGCTGAGACGCAGCTTTATTTCATGATGCTGGGTATTCGGGTTTTGCAGGTTTATGGGCTGACCGAGACAACAGCGATCTGTACGATGGATGATCCAAACCGGGTAGAGGTGGGACGCGTCGGGCCGGCGATTCCGGGTATGGAGATGAGGCTGGGGGAAAACGATGAGATCGTGGTGCGGGGTCCAAATGTTTTTTCGAGCTATTGGAATCGGCCGAAACAAACCGCGGAGGCGCTGCGCGAAGGATGGTTTCATACCGGCGATCAGGGCGAAGTGAATGGGGCAGGGAATTGGCGGATCGCGGGGCGAATCAAGAATCTGATTATTTTGGGATCAGGTCACAAGACTTCGCCGGAGCCGATCGAGAGTGCGATTGCGAAGAATTTGCCGGCAGCGCAGCAGGTGGTCGTAGTGGGGAACGGGCGGGGATACTTGACGGCCATTGTGACTGGAAGCGTCTCGCCGGAGAAGGTGCAGGCGGCGCTGGATGTGGTAAATCCTGAGTTGCCGCATTACAAGCAGGTGCGGGCGTTTGTGGTGCGGGTGGAACCGTTCTCAATCGAGGGCGGGATGTTGACGGTGAACGGAAAGCTGAAGCGGGACGCGATTGCTGCGAAGATGAAGGATGAGATTGACGAGATGTACGGGGTGAGGCAGGCGGTTTAGGGAAGGCGGAGAACCACGAAGGACACTAAGTTGCACGAAGGAAATGCGGAAGGTCGGTGTGCGGTGAGCGAGAGCGCTTTATCTTGGATTCTCACTGATGGTGTGATTGAGCTAGCTTTGCACCGCGCGCCTTGTAACGAATTGGGATCGGTGGCGCTTGAGGGGTTGGAGAAATTTGCTACGGCTTTACAGGTCATGCAGTCTGAGGCGCACGCGCTCATCATTCATAGCGAGCTGAAGGCAGGATTTTGCGCGGGAGCCGATTTGCGCGAACTGTATCAGCGGTCGCAGGCAATGGAGAAGGCGGCGGCTGCCAGGGGTGTGCGGGATTTTCTGGAGCGGATTCATCGCGTCTTGAATCTGATTGATGCTGCGCCGTTGACGACGATTGCGGCGGTGCATGGCGTGACGTTTGGGGGAGGCTTCGAGCTGGCGCTGGCTTGCGATTTGATCATTGCCGACAAGATGGCGCGGTTTTGCTTTCCAGAATTGAGGCTGGGATTGATTCCGGGCTTTGGCGGGATTCCTCGGCTGAAACGGGACTTGGGCAACGCCGTGGTCAGGGATCTCTTGTTGACGGGACGAAGTATCAACGCCACCAAGGCGCAGCAGATTGGGCTGGCGAGCCAGGTGGTGGGCGAAGGCGAGGCGCTGCGGGCTGCACGGGCGACTGCGGCGCAATTGCGGAAGTTTGACCGCGGGACGGCCGCGGCGGCGAAGAGATTTATCAAGCCGATTCCGCATGAGGAGTTGCGGGTGGAGATTGATATGTTTTGCGAGTTGTTTGCGCGGCCGGCTGTGGAAGCGGGGTTGCGGAAGTTTGTGGAGAGTACGGATGCTCAGCCTTATCTGCCGTAGGGGAGTACCTGGTACCTAGCACCGAGTACCGAGATGGAGCAGACGCGGTTGGAAGCCGTCGGAATCACAAATCGCTGGCTGGTGGAAACATAGAGGACAGATGGCTACTGCAGAAAAGACGCTTGACGAAATACTGACGCTCGCTGCGGCGCACTTCAAGGTGCCGCGGGAGAAGTTGCGTCCGGACGACGACTTTTTCAAGACACTGGGAATTGACAGCTTGCAGACTCTCGATCTTCTGACCGAGCTGGAAAATCATTTTCACGTGGAGCTTCCGGATTATGAATTGCAAGGAGTGTCCGATTTCCGCACGCTAGCAGGGAAGATTCAGGCCAGACTCTAGAAAGAATCGAATTCGTTCTTCAATGCTCGATCTCCAAAAATATAGCTGTCTGGGCGCGGCGTTGCGCGACGCTCTGGACCGTTTCGGCAGTGAAACCTGCCTGATCGAAGCCGACCGCGACCGGGAAAAGACGCGGCTTACCTATTCCGACTTCAAAGAAATCAGCCTGCCCTTGGCCCGGGCGCTCGAGGATGCCGAGTTCGACGCTGGAGACCGCGCGGCGGTCCTAATGACGAATCAGTCGAAGTGGCTGATTTCCGCCTATGCTGTTTTTTACAGCGGCGGCGTGCTGGTTCCTCTGGATTACAAGCTGACGGCGGAAGAGCAGTTGCAATTGCTCGAGCATTCCAAGGCCAAGGTCTTGGTGGCTGAGTATCACCTATGGCGGGCGATCACGCAATCGCCGGAATTTCACAACATCAAGGCGAAGCTAGTGCTAGTGACAGAGGCTCCGTTGGGAGCAGACCTGTCCGGCGGATTCCGTTGGGAGGATTTCAAACGCAAGGGCGAACCCGATTTTGTGATGCGGCAGCGGGAAGATGTGGCGTGCATCGTGTATTCGTCGGGAACGGGTGGACGACCGAAGGGATGCGTGTTGACGCACGAGAATTATCTAGAGCAGTGCCGTGCGCTGACGGCGTGGTATCCGTTCTGGCCCGGGGTCCGGTATTTGAGCATTTTGCCAACAAATCATGCGATTGATTTCATGGTGGGATTCATCGGGCCGTTCGTGTGCGGGGCGTGCGTGGTGCATTTGCGGACGCTGCGTCCGGAATTTGTGCGTGACGCGTTTGTACGCTACCGGATCACTTATGTGGCGCTGGTACCAATGATCGTCAAGAACCTGGAGCGCGGGGTGCGTGCGAAGTTCGACGAACTGCCCTCGTGGAAGCGGGCGATACTGAATCGGATGATTGCACTCAACAAAATGCTGACGCGACGCCGACCGCGGCCTAAAGTGAGCCGCATGTTGCTGCCGCAAGTTCATCGCGCTTTTGGCGGAGAACTGCTCGCACTCATCACCGGCGGAGCTTTTATGGAGCCTTCGACGATGCAGTTTTTCTACGATCTGGGAGTTCCGGTGGTGAATGGATATGGGCTGACAGAGGCGGGCACGGCGCTGACGTTGAACGATCTGAAGCCCTTTCGCGCGGATACGGTGGGCAAGCCGCTCCCTGGCGTGGAACTGCGTGTGCTGAGCCCGAATCAGGAAGGTATTGGGGAAATCGCGGCACGGAGCAAGACGGTGATGTCGCATTATTTGGACGATCCCGGGTTGACGCTGGAGACGATCGTTGAAGGATGGCTGCTGACGGGCGATCTGGGTCGCTTTGACAACAGCGGCCATCTTCAATTGTTCGGGCGGAAGAAAAACATGATCGTTACCGAAGGCGGGAAGAACATTTATCCCGAGGACATTGAAGCGGTATTTGACGGGTTGCCGGTGAAAGAGTTTTGTGTGTTTGCGGCGAACTATGTGTGGCCGCAGCAAGGACTGGGGCGGGAGATGCTGGTAGTGGTGCTGCGGCTGGAGCAGAATCAGCGTTTCGACAGCAAGTTGCTGGGAGAGATGGGAATGCGCAACCGGCGATTGGCGGATTTCAAGCGCCTTGGCGGATACGTGATCTGGGAAAAGGATTTTCCGCGGACTGCGTCGATGAAGATCAAGCGCCAGCCGCTGGCGGAGGAGATCGGCAAGACTGTGGAGCGGGGAGCTGTGGTGCGGTTGTGAGCCGCCGGTTAAGCTTTCCATCAAAAGACTTATCGCGGAGTTTGCGGAGAAATGCCGCGGAGTTTGCGGAGAAAAGCGTGCGATCTACGTTACAGTTTGCTGGAAGAGCGTGAACCAATCCTATTTAGCCATCGTGAATCCCGCGGCAGGGGGCGGGCGCGGCCACAAGACGCTGAGTTCGGCGCTGGAGCGGCTGCGGGCGGGCGGACTCGCGGTGCATGTGGCTGAGACCAAGGGTGCAGGAGATGCTACGCGGATCGCGCGCGAGGCTTACGGGCGCGGCCAAAAAAGGTTCATTGCGGTGGGCGGGGACGGAACTTCTTATGAAGTGGTGAATGGTCTTTTCCCGGAGGCGAGTGCGGGGGATCGTCCGACGTTGGGGTTCCTGCCCCTTGGAACGGGGAATTCTTTTCTCCGTGATTTCAGCGATCGTGGAGTTGAGCACGCGATCGAGTCATTGATTGCGGGACGAATTCAGCCCTGCGACGTGTTGCGTTTGCGGCACCGCGGCGGGGCCATCCACTACATCAATTTGCTGAGTGTTGGGTTTCCCGCCGATGTCGCGACGTTGCGGGCGCGGCGATTCAGCGGGCAGGGAGAATTGGGATACATCATTTCAATTTTTCTGGGACTGGCGCGTTTGCATCGGCGGCCTTTCCCAGTGCGGGTCGACGGGGAGACCGAATTCGACCGGCGGCGCTGTCTTTTTCTCACTTTCAATAACAGCAAGTTTACCGGCGGGACCATGATGATCGCGCCTAAGGCCGAGGTAAACAGCGGGCTGATTGAATATGTCCGCTGGGGGGCGATTGGGCGTTTGGGGCTGATGCGGAATTTGCCCAAACTTTATGACGGCACGCACATTGAGCATCCGCTGGCCGAACGAAAAGCGGTGAAGCGGGTGGAGTTCGATTTGGGCGCGCCCGTCGATGTGATGGTGGATGGGGAAGTGCTGACGCTGCACTGCGAAGAGCTGAACGTGCTCTCCGGAGCGCTGAACGTAGTGGCTTGAGCTCGTGATATAAAAAGTTGTTCGCGCGGGAAGGGGATCATGTCGGAAGAACGGCGAAAGCGGCGGATAAAGCGCGTGGGAGAGCCCGAGGCGACCTCGCCCTCGCGGGAGCGCCTGATATGGGCTGGAATTGTGGGAGTGCTTATTTTGGCGTATGCGGGATTCTGGTACCACAATAATCACAAGTACGATGGATTCGCCAAGTGCCTGGCCTCGAAGCAGGCGACGATGTATGGGCTCTACTGGTGTCCACATTGCGCCGACCAGAAGGCAATGTTCGGGAAAGCGTTTCAATACGTCCCCTACGTGGAGTGTGCGATCAAAGACTCGCATGAACTCGCGCCGGCTTGCACTTCGGCTGGAGTGAAGCTATTTCCGAGCTGGCAGTTTGGCGCAAACAAGCCCATCGAAGGTGTCTTTCCGATGGAGGAGTTGAGCGATAAGACTGGCTGTGTTTTGCCGTGAGGGAAAGGGCAATGGATACGGCGAGTGCGGCGGGGGTTTCTTCGAAAGGCAATCGAGGGCTCTTTGTTGCAATTGCCGTTCTAGCTCTGGCGGGAGTTGCGGTGTCGGCGGTTTCGTTGCAGCGCCACTATGCGAAGTCGGTGTCGGCATTCTGCGATGTTGGGGAGAAGTTCAATTGCGACATTGTGAACCGGAGTGAGTATTCGCGTTTGATGGGAATTCCAGTGGCGGGGATTGGAGTTGTGGGATACGGGTTGCTTCTCCTGCTGGCGACGCGTTACCGGACGCGGACGGAGACTCCGACGCGGTTGCTGGTGGCGGCTGTCGGGGGATTGGGGTTCGCGCTGTATCTGACTTATATTGAGGGATATGTGCTGGGGACCTGGTGCATTTTGTGTTTGAGTTCGTTAGCGATGATTGCCGGGATCGCGGTTTTGGCTGGGGTGGTGAAGGCGAGAGCAGCGGGCCTCAGGAGCTAAAGCCCGTTTCCCAGGAGGGCGATTACGGCGCGGCTGAAAGCCGCGCCCCTCAAGGCCAATGGAAGGTCCAGATAGACAAGTCACTCCAGCGAAAATCGTTGTCGAATGGAAAAAATCCAGACAATCAATGATGGGAACGCGACTACTCCTGCGGTAATTCATGCCGGCGGGGCGGTGGGCGACTTGCGGCTGCATGAATTCCGCAGCCGTATTTTTCGCAATACGCGTTTTCTGCGAGTGTGGTTGCCGGCGGGGTACGACGACGCCGACAATTCTGAACGGCATTACCCGGTGCTGTATTTGAATGATGGCCAGAATCTGTTTGAAGCATCGGCCTCTTTCACTGGGGTTGAGTGGCAGGTCGATGAAACGGCAGATCGACTGATTCGCCAAGGCACGGTGCCTCCGATGATTGTGGTCGGGTTAGATAATGCGGGCAAAGACCGGCTGCGCGAGTACATGCCGCATCGCTCGATGTATCCTGTGATGCTGCGAGTGCAGGGGCAGCGCTATCCGGATTTTCTGATGAAAGAAGTGATGCCCTTTGTGGAACAAAGCTATCGCGTCGCAACCAGCCCGGAGAATACGGGGTTGGGTGGATCGTCGCTGGGAGCGCTGATCGCGCTGTATACAGCGATGGTGCGGCCCGGAGTGTTTGGACGGTTGCTGCTGGAGAGTCCGTCGTTGTGGGCGTCGAACCGGCAGGCGATCAAGGAGAGCCGGGCGGCGAGGATTTGGCCGGAGCGAATTTACCTTGCCGCCGGGACCGCCGAGGCTGGAAGTGCGGAGCGGGACCGGACGGTGGTGGACGATGTACGGGAATTAGCGGCCATCTTCCGGAGAGCGGTGCTGAGTGAGAAGCGATTGCGGCTGGTGATCAAAGATGGAGCTGGACACAGCGAAGGGGCTTGGGCGGAGCGCTTTCCTGAGGCGCTGCAGTTTTTGTTCGGGCCATAGATTCAAAGCACTGAGTTTAGAACCGGAACTGATTTCCTGCCGAGGTTCCATATCCCATACAAAATAGCGGCCATCACGGGGACGGAAAGCTGGAGGTGTGTCCAGCGGGCGAGGGGGCCAAGCAGGGGGAGTGCGAAGGCAAGGTAGAGGAGGAGGGTGAGAGTAGGCGTGGCTGAGTCGTAAGGCTCCGTGACAATCCAGTCCGAGAGCAGGAGGAAAGCAGGCGCGAGAATGATGAGGTCATACACGGTGAGGTGCGGGGCTAGAAGAACGGTGGCGAGTAGGAGCGCGGAATGGCGCAAAGGGAGAGGAAGGGGACTTCGCCAGCATGAGATCGTAATCGCAGAGATCAGCAGCGCTGTGATGAGGTAGAGGGCCAGAGAGACCGAAGGCCAGGGGAGGAGCATGGTCCAGAAGGTTCGCAGAGAATGAGTTTGGTAAAGTCGCGGTTCCAGCAGCGGCAGCCGATTGCGCAGGTTGAGTAGCGCGCGTATCCAGTCGCGAAGGGGGTCAGGGCCGTAGGAGAGGTAAGCTGCAGTCAATTGGGCGGCGGCTGAGAGGATCGCACCGGCGATGACCTTCAAGCGAAGTGTGGCGAAAAATACGACTGCCGGGGCAATGACTAGTTGAGGCTTGAAGATGAGGCATCCAAGAGCCAGCCCGGCGAGGAATTCACGCTCGCCGCGAAGGGCAAAAAAGGCGAGCGTAAAAAAGGCAAGAGCCAAGGCGGAGGTTTGTCCCCAGGCGATCAGGTGCCAGAAAGCGGGAAATGCGATTGCGAGAATGAACACGGTGATGCCGTGGATACGCAAGGCGGGGCAGGCTTTCCAGACTGCGTAGCAACACAGTCCGTAGATCAGCGAACTTAAGCCGAGCCAAACGATTAGCGCAAACCCATAAGGGAGGAGCGCAAGAGGCGCGAAGAAGAGTGAAACCTGTGGTGGGTACAGCGGCAGATAGACGATGCTCGCGGCCTCCGGAATACGTTGCGCCGAGAGTGCGGATTGCACTGGCAGGTTATAAAGATCGACGCCGCGGTGAGCAACAGCAAGCGTGCCCAGAGTATAGAAATGAAGAAAGTCAGTTCCTTTGAGGTTGCGGGCGCGGTCGAGCAGGCCCGGCGTGGCCATATTCCATAGGTAGACCGACCAGAGGCAGAGCGCAAGGATGAAGGCGTGCGCGCGGAGGCGGCGGGCGGTCAGCCACGAAGAACCTTCTCTTAGCGTCATGAGTCCGCCAACAACACAAGATTCATAGATTGGG
>JAUTWY010000321.1 GCA_030838305.1 Acidobacteriaceae bacterium | reverse complement strand
CAATTGCCTATTTCGTAGAATGCTGCCAAGTGTATTATCTCGGCATGGACTCATTCACCAAATCGCGGCTTTCGCACTTGAGACAAGAGATCGTTACGCTTCAGCACGAGAATGCGTTGTACCGCTCGAGACACATTAGAAGTCCACTGCTGGATAGGGCGAATGAGTCGCGACGATTTCGGCTGATGGAAATTCAAGAAGAACTGGTGACTATGGGTATGCCCCCAAGGAAAAAGCCATGAAGCTGATAGAACTCACGAAGACTTTTGCAATCGAAAGGAAGCGCCTAGCCTAACCTCGAAGCAAACCCTGGCCTAAAAGCATCCCCTGTCCCTCTTACGGCTTCCCGGAAGCAACCTCTGATCCGCGAGTCAGGACGATGCTTCATGGCCGGATGAATGCTTGCACTTTCAAGAATTTGATGATTGCTTGGGAAAGTGGATTATTCCTACTTTTGGCATCTTTTCCCTCTCTTTGAGAAGCAAAGTTGTAGCCTTTCTGATACTGATGTCCGCTACCAAGCATTCTTCATGAATGGCGTTCCCGCCTTCATCAACCTTCGCTGTGTCAAGTTCCACAGGCTCGTTGCAGACGGAGCAAATAGGAAACCTAGTTTTGAAAGCAAGATTTGAACGAATGGGCATGACGACCTTTAGAGATGAATCATCAGATTGCACAAGAGACCGACGCACAGAATGGGTCCGGCGGAGGGATGTGTTACAGACACCTAGAGCCTAGCACGTAAAAAGACGCCTGTATGTACAGGATCCTGCACAACCCCGATTAAGATAAGGAACGAGAAATCCCACCCATCGGCCTAAGAACCCCGTCTGGAAGTTGCCGAATTTACGAGCAGGAGCGAAGCGGACAATCGGCCATTTTCAGTCTGAATGAGTTTTGTTGGGATTTTTCAAGCTGTGCTGTTTTGCTCAGTTTAAATTTCGAGCGGATTGTAACCTAGTAGTGATCTCCAAAGGGGGTCCGATATGCGCAACCACTCCTTCCCTGAAATATCCTGCATAATTTGTTCAGGGCCGTTGGATTTGAGTCTCGATCTGTCTGCCGATGAAAACGGCAAAGCAGTACACCAAGAGTGCTACGTTAACCGTCTAGTTGCTGCACCCAGCCACAAGACCGTAATTGCAAAACTCTTCGACTTTGTCCCTCCAGTCGCCTGTCTGTTTGGATGGATCGCGCCAATAGCAGGCGGTGCCGCCGATGGCATGATTTGCCGCTAAACCTGTCCAAGCCCTTGGGAAGTTGGTAGTGTGTCGCTGGCGGCTTATGGTGCCCCAGAAACTCCGCCTGAAACCTATTGAGGGCCATCATTTTTTCATCGGTGACCGTCCGCTGGGTTTAGCAGGCATCGATGTAGAACAACAATTCCCCGTGTTTTCCGAGGGAACTCCTCCATTGTTTCGACAAGCTCCGTATATTGTCGAGTAGAGCCATCAGGTCATTCTTGTTAACAGCGATTCCTTGTTCTTCCATACCGTCTTTGAGACTGTCTGCACTGAATCGCTCGTCGGTTTCCATATAGTCCAGAACCTTCCTGCCGTTTTCAAGCCAGACGGCCGGCTTATGCCCGTATTCGTGCTCTTCGCTCGCCGTCCCTACTCTGGCGGCAAGGTCGTGCAGCAGCCGATCAACATCTCCGCTGCAATGAAGCAGGACGAGTGTACATTCCATATTTCTTTTACCGCCCGAAAGACAATGGTTCATTGCAGTGCCTCCTTTTCGTTTCCTTTGTGTTTCGATCATCCAGTCGCCAATTTCCCTTGCCGTGTCAGAAAATCAAGGGCGGCACTGTTGTAAGGGATGTTTTCTTCCGTGCCAGAACCGTTTACGCTGTAGAAGCGGCATCGCTCCCGATCCCGATTTCCGCATGCACGTCCAAACCTAGGAGAATGTCTATGGCTGGCACAACGGAAGGTCTGACGTTCCTTGCGTCCGAAGAGCTGCGGACGATGGATGCCTATTGGCGCGCTTGCAATTATCTGTCGGCGGGCATGATTTATCTTCGGGGAAATCCTCTTCTCCGAGAGCCGCTGAAGGCGGAGCACATTAAGAATCGGCTCCTTGGTCATTGGGGCTCAGACCCTGGCCAATCTCTCGTTTGGGTTCACATGAACCGTCTCATCAAGAAATACGATTTGAACGTCATGTACATCTCGGGCCCCGGTCACGGCGCGCCCGCCACGCTAGCCAATTGCTATCTCGAAGGTCACTATTCCGAGATTTACCCGGATAAGAGCCGCGATGAAGCGGGAATGCTGAAATTTTTCCGGCAGTTTTCTTTTCCCGGAGGAATCGGCTCGCACTGCACGCCGGAGACACCGGGTTCAATTCACGAAGGCGGCGAACTTGGGTACTCCATCTCACACGGCTACGGGGCAGCGTTCGATAATCCCGATCTCATCGTGACAGTCGTAGTCGGCGATGGCGAGGCCGAGACGGGTCCGCTTGCAACCTCGTGGCATTCCAACAAATTCCTGAACCCGATTCGCGATGGGGCCGTGCTGCCGGTGCTGCACCTCAACGGCTACAAGATCGCGAACCCAACTATTCTGGCTCGCATACCGCATGAAGAATTGGAAGCGCTGCTGACCGGATACGGCCACAGACCATACTTCGTCGAAGGCAACGACCCTTCCGTCATGCATCAGAAGATGGCTTCAGCCCTGGAACGGTGCATCCTTGAGATTCGGGAGATCCAGCAGCGCGCCCGTTCCACCGGGGACACCTCGCGTCCGCGTTGGCCTATGATCGTGCTTCGTTCCCCGAAAGGGTGGACCGGACCTAGAGAGGTGGACGGCCACAGGGTGGAAGACTCTTGGCGGGCTCACCAGGTGCCCGTGCTCGACCCGTCCACGAATAAACGAAGTCTGAAAATTGTCGAAGACTGGATGCGCAGCTACAAGCCCGAAGAATTGTTCGACTCTCACGGAGCCCTCGTATCCGAGCTACAGCAACTTGCGCCTTCCGGCGCGCGCCGCATCTCGGCCAACCCGCACGCCAACGGTGGTCTGTCCAGGGAGCTGGATCTGCCGGACTTTCGCAACTATGCCGTCAAGGTCAAAGTTCCGGGCGCGACCTATGCTCCACCAACCGACGTGCTCGCACACTTTCTTGCGGAAGTGATGCGCCTTAATATGACCTCCTTCCGTGTCTTCGGCCCGGATGAGACGGCCTCCAATAGGCTCACGGCGATCTATGCCGCTTCGAAGAAAACATGGCTCGCCGAGTACAAGCCGGAGGACGCCGACGGCGGCGAACTCGACGTCTCCGGCCGCGTCATGGAGATGCTCAGCGAGCACACGCTCGAAGGCTGGTTCGAAGGCTACGTTCTCACGGGCCGCCACGGTTTCTTCTCCACGTACGAAGCATTCGTACATGTGATCGATTCGATGTTCAACCAGCACGCCAAGTGGCTCGAGAAGTCGAAGAAGGAACTCGACTGGCGCGCGCCCGTGCCCTCCATCAACATCCTTATTACGTCTCTCGTTTGGCGGCAAGATCACAATGGTTTTACTCATCAAGATCCCGGATTCCTTGACGTGGTCACCAACAAGAGCCGGGACATCGTCCGCATCTATTTACCGCCCGACGCGAACTGCCTGCTCAGTGTAGCGGACCATTGTCTGCGTTCGCGCGATTACGTTAACGTCATTGTTGCGGATAAGCAGGATCACCTGCAGTACCTCGCCATGGAAGACGCCGTGACCCACTGCACCAAGGGCATTGGCATTTGGGATTGGGCATCCACAGACGATGGCATGGATCCCGATGTGGTTCTGGCTTGCGCGGGCGACATCGCGACCATGGAATCACTTGCGGCAGTCGAGATCCTGAAGAAGCACTTCTCCGATTTAAAGATCCGCTTCGTAAACATCGTCGATCTCTTCCGCCTGATGCCAGAAACCGAACATCCGCACGGGCTCTCCGACCGCGACTTCGATTCTCTCTTCACCACCGACAAGCCCGTCATCTTTAACTTCCATTCTTATGCCGCGCTCATCCACAAGCTCGCCTACCGCCGCACAAACCATGGCAACTTCCATGTGCGCGGATACAAGGAAAAGGGCAACATCAACACACCACTGGAACTCGCTATTCTCAATCAGGTCGATCGCTTTGACCTGGCCGCCGATGTCATCGACCGGGTTCCGCGATTGCGAGCCATCGGTGCGCACGTCAAAGAATGGCTGAAGGGCCAGATCATCGACAGCATTAATTACGCTCACGCAGAAGGTATTGATAAAGACGAGATTCGCAACTGGAAATGGCCGGAGTAGGCGTGGAGGAAGAGCTGGCAGGAAAAGACAATCTAATTCTCGTACTGAACAGTGGCTCTTCGTCCCTGAAGTTCGGCGTCTACCGACGCGGCGCAACCGACGAAGAGCCGCTATTGACAGGAACTGCGGAGGGCATTGGTCGTAAGAACGGCCAATTGCACATCCGTTCTTCTGATGGGAACATGCTCGTCACGCGCGAGCGCATTCACGAGTCACAAAGGTTTGCGTTCGCCGCTCTCGCCGAAGCAATCAAGGAGCATATCCCTGCCGTGCCCGTGGCTGTAGGTCATCGCATCGTGCACGGAGGGCCCAGGCTCCGCACGCACCAACTCATCACGCCGCAGGTCCTGGATCAGTTGCGCTCTGCCACGCATTTCGCGCCATTGCACATCCCGCAGGCACTGGCGCTTATCGCCTCTGCGCAGTCGATTTTTCCTTCGGCAGCACACTACGCTTGCTTCGACGATGCCTTTCACCGGACCATCCCGGAGCTGGCATCGCATCTACCGCTGCCGCAGCGCTACTTCGACAAAGGGATTCGACGTTATGGTTTCCACGGCCTCTCCTATGAGTCGCTCGTTCATCACTTCGGCGAACAGCTTCCCGAACGAGCCATCTTCGCGCATCTTGGTAATGGAGCGAGCCTCTGTGCTCTTCGCAGCAGAGTATCGATCGACACCACTATGGGCCTCACACCCACCGGCGGCATCCCTATGGGCACACGCTCCGGCGATCTTGATCCTGGCGTCTTTGTCTATCTCCTGCGCCATGAAAAGTTCAGCGCCGACGAGCTTGAAGATCTGTTCAACCATAAGTGCGGCCTTCTGGCTTTCTCCTCGGGCGAGAGTGATGTGAAGGCGCTCGAAGAACGTGCCCGCTCCAACGACTCGCAGGCGGCTCTCGCTCTGAACGTCTTTGCCGTTTCGGTGCGCAAGGTAATCGGGGCGTACATCGCTCTTCTCGGCGGTCTTGACCTTCTCGTGTTCACCGGCGGCATCGGGGAGCACAGCGATCGCATCCGGTCCGCAGCTACGAACGGTCTCGAATTTCTCGGCCTCACTGCGGAAAAGATCCAGGTTGTCCCTACACAGGAAGAACTACAGATCGCCCGCCGCTGTCGCACGATGATCACGCAACTCTAAACGCAACGACTTATTTCCGTAGAGTGTTTTTGACGGACGACCCCTCGGAGCGGACAGTCCGGGAAAGTCCACTCGCTGGCATTGCAGCAGTATCCTCGGTCGAGAAAGGTAGCGTGGTGTCTGCGGCTTCGCACGGTTTTGCGGCAGAAGATCGCCAGGCGTCCATCGCTGTTGCATGTCCAGTTGTCTAGCACAAGAGCTCGAGCGAAGTCCCCAACATTGACGGCTCTGTGAAGCAACTCGCACTGAGATCGACCTGTCCGAAAGCGTTGTCGGTGCAGGCGGCAACGTGGGCGATGGCCAGGTAATGTTCGCCGTCCCGTTCATTGCGCTGCTGGAGGCGCTCGACGTTTTGCGGCGATATCCCGACAGAGGATGAATGAGACAATGAAGCGGTCGGACTGTGACAGGTCGCTTTC
>JAUTWY010000304.1 GCA_030838305.1 Acidobacteriaceae bacterium | reverse complement strand
TGGGCTTCAGCGAAAACTTCGCATTCTTGGTGAACAGTTCTTCGCTCACGATCCAGTGCGAATCGAAAGCGTAATGTTCCTTCAGCTGGTCCGAGTAGTGATACTCAATGATGCTGCCCACCTGCACATCTGGAAGCACGATCACCTTGGCCATGTATTTAATCCCCTTGGCCTTGACGATCATCTTATCCATGGGCTTGCCTTCGAAATTGGCAATCGAGCCATCCGGCCGAATCGTGCGCGCCTTGATGCTGTGCACACTTTCATTCCCGTTGAAAAACGGAATTTCCGCGTTGGCGTACTTGCGCCCTTCTTCGGTGAGCACCTTGATGCGTACATAGGTGTATTGGTGGTTGGCCACATCGTCGCGGTCCACCTGGCGATACAGAATTACTGCCGGCGCTCCGGGCGCTTCCGGCATGCTGGTCATTTGCAATTCCGCGGGCGAAATAGGCTGCCAATCCTCAGCATTCACCGCCAACGGCGCGCGAGCAAGAATGTACGCGCAGCAAATGCACACGAAGAGAAACAAGCGGCGAAACTGCATGTCGTACCTCCAGGGACGTTTGTCTGGAAGCAGAGCTCCACAGGCTGCGAGGGTGGGCTTGCCTCACATCTTCAGGGCATCGGCGTGAACAGGTATTGATGACCTGTTAAAGTATTGACGGGGACAATAAAGCCTAAAACCGGACCTGTCAATAGACCCGTTGCTCTGGGTCGTTTTCCGGTTACGGGTTAATCACCCAAGTGGATAAGTCTCTGAGTTGCCCGCCAACAGTAATCGCGTATCACTCCCTACAATCCAGCGTGCGGACGCACAGCCGCTTACGACGTCGTGTCGAACTCGACAGTCAGCGTGTGTCAGATGCCGGCGTACCAGGCGTAGCCTGCCTCGGAAGCCGCCGAGCCGACGCCTTTACCGAACCCCTTCATACTGTCTGTGACCGTCAGGCGAGTGATGAATTTTATGTTCTTGTAACCGACTTGCCGAGGGAGGCGCATGCGAAGCGGTCCGCCGTGGGCTACGGGAAGCTCACTGCCATTCATGCCGTAACACAGAAATGTCTGCGGATGCAGAGCATCGGCCATATCGATGCTGTCCCACGTATTTGGTTCCATCGAGACATACACCACGTATCTGGCTTGTGGCTGCACCCCGACAAGATCCAAGACATAGGAGAGAGGCACACCAACCCACTCGGCGATGTAGGACCAGCCCTCTTCACACGCCAGTTCGGTGATGTGGCCGCGAGACGGACAGCTCTTGAGGTCAGTAATCGAGAACGACGCAGGTTGATGGACCATGCCATCTATCGAGAGCCGCCAGCCCGCGAATCCGCCCGCCTGAAGGCGCTTAAAGTCTTCCGTAAAGGGATCGAGGTCGTTCGGGAATGGACGCGGCGAAATGCGACTGCGCGGGAACTCGCGCGCTAACGAGTATCGCGTGAGCAGCCGCTGTGAGGCATAAGTCAGGCTTTCGCCGAGGCCGTAGATTCCGCCATGATCGGGCGGCACCAATCCGTACTTCTGCGCAAGGCGCGCTGCCACTGCCAATCCCGATGCACCCGCGGTCGCTGCGAGTCCGGTTACGATCAGTTTTCGGCGTGAAAGGTTGATCATGTGTGCTCCTTACGTGGACCGACGCGGCCTGTGATCATGGCTCCTGTGCGGCCCCAGAATCCGGCCAGGCAAACCATCGCGACATGCACAAACAGAAACAGCACCAGCGCCAGCGAGACAAAGAAGTGAATGGTGCGAGCCGATTGGCGGCCGCCCAACAGAACAACGGACCAAGGAAACGCAGAGGCAAAGGCGAGGGACATCGCCAAGCCGCTCCAGATGACCAAGGGAAATAGAACGAAGATCACAAATAGGTACGTGAGCCGCTGGAGTCCATTGTAGGAAGAAGCCTCTGCCGCACTCGGTCGTTCAAAGCACAACGGTTTTGCAAAGGAGGTCAAGAGTGCACGCCATGAGAGATCAGCCTTATTCGGGACCAAGTTCTTTCGGAAATGCCGTGTAACCAAACCGGAAATTACATACAGCAAGCCTGTCAGTACCGCGATCCAAGCAGCTTCAAAGTGCAGAGCCCGGCTCCAGCCGTTCTGGTCCGGCAGCACGTAGCCGTAACCCGTCGGAACCGATCTTCTTGACGCAGGGATTGGCAGTTGAAACAACGGTTTAGTCAAGACGGTGCCGGTTTCGCCCCAGTAGAAGCGCGGATGCGATATTAAAATTTCGATGCCGCTGAGGAGCAGTGCAAAGAAACAGAGAGTGGTGATCCAGTGAGTCACGCGGACGAGACCAGAGTGTCTCGGCGCAAGCTTCGTGATTGGGGCGGGCGAAACACGGCTCTGGACAGAAGCTTCCGCGGGTAGTTGCGCGGATCCCAATGTCGCCATTTTGGCCTCCGTCCGCTTGAGAGTTGCCGCGGCAGGATCCTACCACTTTATAGAGACTAAGACGGAACGAATCACGGCAAGGTAAGCCGCCGGAACTACTACACTTGCTTAGTGAGTCCGATATAGCCGACCAATCGGGAGTTAATCTGTTGGTTCAACCTGAAAATGCAGATTGAGCGTTTTGCGGAAGTTATCCCAGTAAAACCCGAACGCACCATCGTTTCCGGCTTGGCGACCACTCGGGAGCTGGCCGCGTTGATTCAAGCGCAGAGCTATTTTGTCCAGCTCGGATTGCGCGTAACCGGAAAGGTCGGTTCTCTCATTGCTACGGTGATGCAGCATTGCCGGAGGTTTTGTTGCTAAGGTGCTCACTTGGATTAGGCCCAAGAAGCGCTGAACGCTTCCTGGGCACTTTCATCCAGCGAAATTATTTGCGTGTGAGATCAGTGACCGTGGACCAAATCGCCCGTTCGCACATTCTGCGCGCGAGAGTGAGACTATCTTTTCCTGCTCGGGTCATCGTCAGGGTTGACATAGTTGAACTGCAGAGGGGATTGCCCGTGAACCTGCACGATGGTTTCTCCGCAAGCCATGGCGAAGTGGTGCATGTCCGGATCGAGAAAAGCAAAGCTCCCGGCGGTGAACGCCTTCATTTTGTCAGTTTCGAATTCGTCTCCCATCCCGACTTTGAACGTTCCCGAGATGACCGTGACGTTCTCCCGCTGCGGGTGAAAATGCGGTGAGATGCGGAAACCGTCAGGCATCTTCAAGCGAATTGTGAAGTCGCCGCTGGACGCCGTTGGATCGCCTTCGAGCACTGCGAACTGCGCGCCCGGGCGCACCACGGGCGGAGCCGGACCCCACGGAATCGTATCCGGTGTGAACGCGTTTTTTTCGTGAGGATGATCGTGTGCGGCACTGGTGAAAAGCAGACCCGCCACAGCGAACAATCCGGCCACTGCTAGTGAAAGGAACAAATATCGTTTCATCATTGAGCCTCCATTGCTCAGTATCGAATGGTGGGATCATGTCTCGAGCAGAGGACTATTCCAATGAAGACCTCATACCGTTTAGCTATCTTTTCCATATCGTCGCAAATTGCTGATTCCTGGTGGATAATCTCCTTTGGGGAGACTCATGCAGCGCACAAGATCGGCAGTGAGCGAGATCGAACTGGACCTCGGGCGTTACGAGCTTCGCCGCCAGGGGCGTCGAGTCAAACTTGAAAAGAAGCCCATGGAGCTGCTGATTTTTCTGGTGCGCCGCCGGGAACAACTGGTGTCACGCGAAGATATCGTCGGCAAGCTATGGCGCTCGAACCTGTTTGTCGATACCGAAACCAATATCAACAACATTGTGCGAAAAATCCGCACCGCTCTGGGTGACGACTCCGCTAAACCCCGTTTTCTAGAAACTGTGGTCGGCAAGGGCTACAGATTTGTCGGACCGGTACGTGTCATAGACCCACGCTATTCACCATCGGACTTTGGATCGGGTGTTGCGCGCGCGTTTGGCACGGAGAGGACGGGCGAGTTGAGCGAGCGCTCCTCGTTGGCCGTGTTGCCGCTGATGCTTCTCGGCAAAGCCAGCGATGACAATGGCGTGTGTCTGGGATTTGCCGATGCGCTGGTGGCGCGCCTCGGGAATTTATCTGGCGTGGACGCCCTGCCGACGTCTGCAGTGCTGAATATATCTGACAAGGCGACACCCGCGGAGGCCGCTTCCCGTCTTGGCGTGCGTTTTCTTGTTCACGGCAGCATTCAAATATCCAAGGGCCTTTGGCGTCTCGCGATAGAAATGATTGACACGCAACTGCAGACTGTCTGCTTCACTAGGAAACGCGATCTCGATCTCAACAATCTGTCCGACCTTGAGGACGAGATCGCCAGGCAAATCGCCATGGCACTGAACCGGCCATTGGGTCCGCCGATGGTTCAACGCTCGCCGCGGTATAGCAAAGACCCTATGGCCTACGCGGAATTCATTCGGGGTTACAAGCTCAGTTCTTCCGGGAATCCAGCGACGCTGGACGACGCCGCTCGGCACTTGAGCAATGCCGTCACTCGGGATCCCGCCTTTTCTCTGGCGCACGCCGTACTTTCCGTAGTGTGCGCCACGCGCCACTTTGAACTCGATCCAGCGAGCGCCTGGTTGGAGAAGGCCGAGTTTCACTGCCGACGCGCCCTTGAACTTGAACCCGATTTACCCGAAGGGCACATCGCCAATGCGTTTCTATTGTGGGGGCCTTCGAAGAACTTCCAACACATTGAAGCCATAACCGAACTCAAGCGAGCCTTGACCCTGCAGAACAATCAGCCCCAAGCCTACAATCGTCTCGGCACCATTCTGGCGCACATTGGGTTGCTCGAGCACGCCCGTGAAACGTATGAGCGAGCACGGCCCTTTCATCCCAGGAAAATTGTTAGTCACAGCGTTGTGCAGGTGTATGTCTGGAACCAGGAATACGACTTGGCGCGCGAAGAGATCCAAGCCTGGGGTGCCGAGAGTCCCGGGAACAAGTATCCAGTCTACTTCGCGATTCAACTTGCCTTGATGACTGAAGATTTGAGGGAAGCAAGAGCCTTGCTGGATAAGGCGATCCAGGCGTTGCCGGAGGAGCCGCTCATTATCAGCTTGGAAGGCCTATATTACGCGTTGAATGGATTAGAAGGAAAGGCATTCGACTGCCTCGCCATGGCCTGTGCAAGCCCCAAATCCTTCGGGCATGCGCACCACAGCTACTATCAAATCGCTTGTATTCTTGCTTTGTTAGAGCGGCGCGAAGCTGCGTTTGAATGGCTGGAGCGAAGTATCACCAGCGGTTACGCATGCTGGCCCCTCTTCCTGAAGGACCCGTACCTTAAAAACCTGCGCGAGCTACCAAAGTTTGAGGTTCTGGTGAGCTCTTTACAAGCTAAGTATCCAGACCATCTCGGATTGCTGTAGAAGAGCGTGCCGCGGCTCGGGTACTCCAAGTAGAGGGAAGAAGTAGAGGCAAAAAGGAACGGCTAAA
>JAUTWY010000327.1 GCA_030838305.1 Acidobacteriaceae bacterium | reverse complement strand
GGCCAGGTCGGCGGCAACCAGCGCGCGGTCTCCATCTACGAACAGTTGCAGAATTTGTTGTTTGACGTCGAGCAACTGGATTTGCCCTCCGCCACCGATAGACCCCTGGACGTTGCCAGCTACGGCTTTACTACTCTTTCCTGCTAGTGTACAAGTTGCAAGTTACAGGAGGATTCTGTGACCCGAATATCTGCCGCAGCCGTGCTTCTGCTTCTCACAATCGCCCTGCCGATCGCATCCCATGCTCAGTCTACGCCCGCAACCTCCGACCAGCCCTTTGTCGTCGAGTATTACTACAAAGCAAAGTGGGGGTATGCCGACGAATTTCTGAAGTTGTTCAAGAAGAACCACTATCCGGTGCTCAAGAAAGAAACAGAGATGGGACGGATTGCCAAAGTCTGGCTGGATCAGCCGCGCTATCACACCACCGAAGACGGCCGTTGGGACTACCGCGTGACCATCGTCTTCAAGAACGCCACCGTGGCCAACGAGCCATTTGACGAGGCGGCGCTTCAGAAGCAGATGTATCCCGATCAGGATACCTTCCACCGCGAAGAGCAGCGGCGGTTCGAGATTCTCGACGCGCATTGGGACTTGCCGCTGAAAGCTGTGGATCTCGATGCAAAACCCTGAAATTCCAAATCTCACAGAAGCCCACAACCTGCTTCGTGTACCCTGTGAACCTCGGTGTCCTCTGCGTTAAAGCACTTGCAGCCGATCCAGGAACCCGCGATGCTGCGCATCCCCAAAGGGTGTAAAAAGACTGTAACAATCTCCTGCAATTCCTTCATCGCACCGATTGAAATTTGGAATTAGACACAGCCTTTGCATGGTCCATACTCTTAACCATGGACCCCTTGTTATCAGTTGAAGAATCACATGTCGATTTGCTGCACGAGATTGGCAACCGCCTGGCGACAGCGGATGGCTTCCGCGAAGTACTCACTCGCGTCGTCGAATTTGCTACTGCGCTGGTGAAGTGCGACTCCTGCCTGATTTACGTGCTGGAGGGCAATGATCTTGTCCTGCGGGCGTCGAAAAATCCTCATCCCGAAGTTGTGGATCGCCTGAGACTGCGGGTGGGGCAGGGCATCACCGGATGGGTGGCTGAGCATCAGGAGCCCGTAGCGGTTGCAGAAAAGGCGGCGCTCGATCCGCGCTTTCAGTTCTTTCACGAACTACCGGAGGACAGCTACGAAGCATTCTTATCGGTGCCGCTGATGTGCCGCGGCCGCGTCGTTGGAGTCATCAACTTGCAGCATCGCCAGCATCATGTATATCGCAGGCGCGAAATCCGTTTGATTTCGACTGTCGGATTTCTCGTGGGCGCCGAGATTGAGATGGCACGCCTGGAGGAGGCGAACTCCAACTTGTCGGAACAATTGCAGACTCGCAAAGTAGTGGAACGCGCCAAAGGAATTTTGCAACGCGATCTCGGACTGAGTGAAGAGCAGGCCTATCTGACGCTGCAGCGGCAGAGCCGGCAGAAACGTAAGCCGATGAAGGAAATTGCCGAAGCAATTGTACTGAGCGAGGAAGTAAGAGGAAGTACGCTCTCGCCGAAACCCGCATAGGAAGCGAGCCCAACGCTGTTTGCGCCGGAACGAATTCGTTCCGGCGTTTTTCCTTGATCGTAACGGGCAGGTTCGTGCGCTTCCATCCCCCACGCGCACGCTTTCTCGGATAACAATGGAAGGCCCGAGGGCAGATAGGGGTTATCCGCCCTCGGGTTTGCAGTGCCGAACTAGCGGGCGGCGGAGGCAGCCGCGGTTGCGACTACTCGCGCCATTTCTCGAGTTTCCGCAGGTACTGCAAACTGCAAGGTCACGCCGAATTCGGGAAGGCGCATTTCCTGGACGAAGCTTCCACCCGGTCGGGAGACCACAACCAGCCGGCTGAGATCGGCGGGGTGAGATTCTTCGACGTGGGTGACCATCAACAGAAGGTTGGCTCCATGGCTGCCAACCTTGCGCAGCATCAGCAATCTCGCTGGGCCGTCCGGTTGGACAGTAAATTTGTACTTTCCTGCCGGTACCACGGCCTTCTGCCAGTGAACGTCGTGGCTCAGAGTAAAGCTGCCGCCCGCCTGGGCGGTAGCCAAGCTGGGCGCGAAGCTCAGAGCACTCAAGGTTAAGGTTGCGGCATATGCGAACTTGCGAATCGATTTCATGGGATCTCCTGTTCTTTTGTGAATGTCTGAACGGCGCACACCCGGCGTGCTGCCGAGTGACGTCATTTAGATTGAGTGGAGAACAACGAGGTCAGGAGATTGCAATGCCGCATCAGGGCTGGCATGCAAACATCAGCTTCGCGGGACCGGCTGCTGAGCTGGTTTGCGAAGTGGGTTCACTATGAAGGAAGTTCGCGACAGAGTCCAACGCAAAAATTTCATCGGAACTATCAGCTCGTGTGGCGACAACCGCCTCGCCTGTCCCGTGATGCCTGCCTAGCGATGTCGAAGGGGCGAAGCCCAGCGGACCGTTCCCGTCTTCCGCGGACCGCTTGATGATTCAACGGCCCCGTTGAATAGATTTTCTGTACGTTTAACCGCCCGCATTTGCAAAAGCCCTGCCTGATACGAGAACATACAAGGTTTGCATATCCATACAGATTCTTACTGAGGAAGCGGCCAAGATATGGCGACACGGAATAAGTCTGCAAAAACGGCGGCGAAAGCGCCGCGAGTCGAAGTAACCAGGGAAGGGAAGTCCGCAGGCAAGCCCAGCAGTTCAACCCACAGTGGCGCCATCCAGCCCGCGAAAGGGAAGCTCGGGGTGATGATCCCCGGCATGGGCGCGGTCGCGACCACGTTCGTCGCCGGCGTCGAGGCGATTCGCAAAGGGCTGGCAAAACCTATCGGCTCACTCACGCAGATGGGCACGGTGCGGCTGGGCAAGCGCACCGACGGGCGTTCGCCAAAGCTCAAGGAGTTCGTACCCTTGGCCGGGCTCGATGACCTGGTCTTCACCGGATGGGACATCTTTGAAGACAACATGTACGAAGCGGCCTCGAATGCGGGAGTGCTCGATCAGCGCTTGCTCGACCAGCTGAAGCCATTTCTTTCGACGGTCACACCGCGGGCGGCCGTGTTCGACCACAACTACGTAAAGAAGATCGACGGCCCGAACGTAAAAAAGGGCAAGACCAAGATGGATCTTGCCGAGCAATTGCGCGACGATATCCGTAGCTTCAAAAAGACCAGCGGGGCGACCCGGCTCATCACCATGTGGTGTGGATCCACCGAATCCTTCATCGCCGCAAGCGAAGCGCACCAGTCAGTTAAATCATTCGAAAAGGCACTCCGCGAGAACGACGAAATGATCGCGCCTTCGATGGTTTACGCGTACGCGTCACTCATGGAGGGCGTGCCATTCGCCAACGGTGCCCCAAACCTCACGGTCGATTTGCCAGTGATGCTCGAACTCTCGCGCCAGAACGAAGCGCCGATCTGCGGCAAGGATTTTAAGACTGGTCAGACGCTGATGAAAACCGTTCTAGCTCCCGCCTTCAAGGCGCGCATGCTGGGGTTGAATGGATGGTTCTCCACCAACATCCTGGGCAACCGAGACGGCGAAGTGCTGGACGATCCAGGATCATTCAAGACGAAGGAAGAGTCGAAACTTTCGGTTCTGGAACACATTCTGCAACCCGATCTTTATCCCGAACTCTACGGCAATATGTATCACAAGGTTCGCATTAATTATTACCCGCCACGCGGTGATAATAAAGAGGGTTGGGATAACATCGATATCTTCGGTTGGCTTGGGTATCCCATGCAAATCAAGGTGGATTTCCTGTGCCGCGATTCGATTCTCGCCGCCCCCATCGTGCTCGACCTGGTCCTGCTGATGGATCTCGCGAAACGATCTCCGCAACTGCGCGGCTTGGGAATCCAGGAGTGGTTGAGCTTTTACTTTAAGTCTCCGATGACCGCTCCGGGACTCTATCCAGAGCATGATCTGTTCATTCAGTTGATGAAGCTGAAGAACACGCTGCGGCATTTGAAGGGCGAGGAGCTGATCACGCACCTGGGCCTGGAGTACTACGATTGAGTGACGGTAGTTAAATGGGCCTCAGTCGTATTCCCAAGCCTCAGGCGGTTCGGCAGGCGACTCGCTGTCGCCGATGATCTTGAAGATGCCCTACAAACTGCCAGTGAATTCGACGGGCTTGCCGGCAGGCACAAAGCGGGCAAAAGGTTTGCCGCGTTTGGAAATAAGCGCCGGTTCTCTGGTCGAGTGGACTTCCCTTATCAACACGGCACAACGGGTCTTACACTCACTCTCCGAGATGGTTTTCATTTGAGGCTGAGCCAGCGGCTCCGTTAAACAAAGGTCAAACGTTGCTACGGCGAATTGCGGAGAAACTTGAACCGCCGTTCATGAACAACTGCATTCAAGCCAGTTTTCTTTCCCGCTTATACTCGTCAAACTTCTCCAGAAACCTCTCAATCTCCTTCTTCTGCAAATAGTAAGGCGTCGACAACCGCAGCTTGTTCGGCTCTGCCCCGCGAATGCGGATCTTGTGCGTCTTCCACATCCAGTTTTCCAAATCCATTCGCGGCACCGGCGGAACGTTCACCGTCACGATCGCGCATCGCAGTGCAGGATCGGGCGAAGTCCACGATTCCGCGCCACGCTTTTTCATTTCATCCAGCATGTAGTCAGCCAGCTTGCGGTGACGCCGCTCGATGCGGTCAAAACCGATGTCATTCGCCAGCTTAATCGAAGCGCGCAGTCCCCACAGCGCGGGCACGTTGGAGCTGCCAATGCGCTGGAAACGCTCGGCGCGAAGCTTCGCATCGTTCCAGCCCTCGGTGACAATCGTGTTCCAGAGTCGATCGATCACTTCATCGCGCACGTAGAGAAAACCAGAGCCTTTAGGCGCTTGCAGCCACTTGTGCGGGCTCGCAGAATACATGTCGCAACCCAGTTCGCTGATGCTCAACCGCATCATCCCCGGTACATGCGCCCCATCCACCGCCGAGAGAATCCCCTTCGATCGCGCCAGCGCGCAGATTTCCTTCGCCGGCAACACCACGCCGGAAAACGTAGTGATGTGGCTGAAAAAAATCACGCGCGTTCGCGGTGTAATCGCGTCGTTAAACAGGTTGAGAGCCTGGGTAGCATCCTTTACGGGGCGGGGAAGCGTAATCTTTTTCACCACGATACCGTAACGCTTGGCCTTCAAGTTCCACGGATGCTCGCCCCCCGGATGCTCCTGGTCGGTCATGAGCACTTCATCGCCCGCTTTCAGGTCGAGCCCGTTGGCGATATAACTGTTCGCCTCCGTGGCGTTGCGAAGCAGTGCAATTTCATCGCGATGGCAGCCAACAAAAGCGGCCAGGGGATCACGAAACTCATTCCACGAGGCATATCCCCAGATGGGATAATCCTCGGGATCCTGTTGGTCCATTTTCTCCGTGGAAGCGTATCCATCGAAGATGGCCCGTAGCACTGGTGCTGGGCTGGAACCTACAGTTCCGTTGTTCAGGTAGATTTCGTCAGCCGGGATAAGGAATTGCTTGCGCACCTCGGCCCAATAGCCGTCTTCATTCTTATCGAAAAGAGAGCGATCTGGAAGCGGACCTGCTTTGTCCAGCTGAGCGAGAAGGTCGCCCCGGAAAGCGAGGCTGGCGGCCAGCCCACTGCTACCAGCAAGAAAGCTTCGGCGATTGAGCATGACACTTTCCTCCCCCGGTTGAACGAAGACGCAATGCTATTGTTTGCAAGGGAATGTAGCAAGCGCGGTATTGTCGGAGTGCCGGCAGGTGGCAAATCCCGGCAAATTCGCTCATCGATGGACGGAGTTTAGAGCTTTAGGGCCCGGTCTTGCCGGGGATAGGATTTTGTCTCTTGGGTGTCAAATTGTCACCGCGCTCCATTCTGGGATAACCCGGACTTGCAGGCCCGCGTCTAACGGAGTGAAGAAGTCCGGGATGGGTCTGCCCAGATCGGGCGTATAATTCTGGTAAGAGTAGCTTGGCGCAAAAGGGGTATTTATGAAATTCCGATGGTTGGCAATCTCTGTAGCGTTGGCGGCATTCGGCGCCGGTTCTTGGACATTGGCCCAGGTACAAGATCAGGATAAAGACCAGCCCAAAGCGGGCGATGTACAGAATGCCCCGAAACAGGCTCCAGCCAAGCTGCCTACTCAAGACGACAGTCAGATCAAGCACGACGGCACCAAGACCGACGTGGATGCGGTAGGGAACCGCAACGTCGGTTGCGGGCGCGGCGTCGGCAATTGGTACACGGTGGAAGGCCAGGTCGCACGAGGACGTGTGTACGCCCAGCAGATCGAGTCGCAGATCAAACTGGTCAATGATCCCGTGGTCACCGAGTACGTGAACCGCATCGGCCAGAACCTGGTGCGAAACTCTGATGCGCAAGTGCCATTCACCATCAAAGTAATCGACTCCGATGTGGTGAATGCGATGGCGCTTCCGGGTGGATTCTTCTACGTAAATTCAGGGTTGATTCTGGCAGCCGATGAAGAAGCCGAAATGGCCGGCGTCATGGCTCACGAGATCGCGCACGTCGCCGCCTGCCACTACGGCCGCGAAATGACTCGCGCCAACCTGCTGCAGATGGCTTCCATCCCGTTCATCTTCATGGGCGGCGCCATCGGCTATGCCGGATACGAGGCAGCGGGCCTGGCGATCCCCATGACGTTCCTGAAATTCTCCCGCGGCTTCGAGGCGGAAGCAGACTATCTGGGTGTGGAATATATGTACCGTGCCGGCTACGACCCGTCGGCGTTCGTATCCTTCTTCGAAAAGATTCAGGCCATGGAGAAGAAGAAACCGGGAACGCTCTCCAAAGCTTTCGACACCCACCCGCAAACGCCTGATCGCATCCAGAAGACGCAGGAAGAAATTGGCAAGATCCTGCCCTCTAAGCAGCAATATGTTGTGACCACCTCGGAGTTTGACGAAGTCAAAACGCGCCTGGCAGCAATCGAGAATCGGCACAAAGTGCTGGATCAGAAAGACTCCAACAAGCCCAGCCTGCGGCGAACTTCCGCCAGCAATGGCGACAAGACTGGCGACAGCAAGAGTGACGATGATCGCCCCACGTTAAAGCGGCGCGATGACTCATCGAACTAACCGTGCTGGAACTCTGGAATCGGCGAACCGGCGGCCTTGGCCGCCGGTTTTCTTTGGGCGCCACAACTCAAGTACACGCAGGACCGACGCCATCGGTGCGCGAATCTGCGATTTCTGCCGCCTTCTGCCATGTCCGTCTGCCATTGTCGGGTGAACTAACTTAAGCTACGCTAGAGCCTTTCAGCGTGAGAAGTTGAGAAGAAGTAGAAGTAAGGAGCAGCTCTTTCCATGCCGGAGAACACACTCACCATCACCGACAATCGCACCGGTCAAACCTATACCGTTCCTGTCGAGAACGGAACTATCCGGGCGATGAACCTGCGGCAGATCAAGACCGGTCCACAAGACTTTGGCCTGATGACCTACGATCCGGCGTTCATGAACACCGCCTCGTGCCGCAGCAGCATTACCTACATCGATGGCGACCGTGGCATTCTGCGCTATCGCGGATATCCCATCGAAGTGCTGGCCGAGCGCTGCACTTTTCTCGAAGTTGCCTACCTGCTCCTGTTCGGAGAACTACCCACCAATACCCAACTGCAATCTTGGGTGCACGACATCACGCACCACACCATGTTGCACGAAGCAACCAAAAAGTTTATGGAAGGCTTCCGCTACGACTCCCACCCCATGGTGATGTTCGTGAGCACGGTGGCAGCGCTTTCCAGTGTGTATCCGGAAGCCCGCCAGGTGCACGACGCGGAGAATCGCATGCTGCAGATCAAGCGACTGATCGGGAAGGTGCCTTCCATCGCGGGCATGTCATACCGCTATAACGTGGGATTCCCCTACGTGTATCCGGATAACGACCTCAGCTATACCGAAAATTTCATGAATATGCTGTGGAAGATGGTCGAGCCGAAATACGTCGCGAATCCGGTCCTCTCCCGCGCGCTCGACATCTTATTCATCTTGCATGCGGACCACGAACAGAACTGCGGCACCAGCGCGATGCGCACCGTGGGCAGCGCCCAGACCGATCCCTACCTGGCCACTGCCTCGGCCGCGTCAGCCTTGGCAGGCCCTTTGCACGGCGGCGCCAACGAGGAAGTTCTGAAAATGCTCGACGAGATTGGTTCCAAAGATAATGTCCCGGCCTACATCAAGCGAGTGAAGGATGGGCATGGCAAACTAATGGGATTCGGCCATCGCGTATACAAGAACTACGATCCACGGGCGAAGATCATCAAGTGGACCGCCGAACAGGTTTTCCAGGTGACTGGCCGCAACCCCAAGCTGGACATCGCCCTCGAATTGGAACGCATCGCGCTCGAAGACGAATACTTCGTCAAACGCAAGCTCTATCCCAATGTCGATTTCTATTCCGGCATCATGTATCAGGCAATGGGCTTTCCGCCGGAGATGTTCACGGTATTGTTCGCCATTCCACGCACCGCGGGATGGCTGGCGCAGTGGCAGGAATTAGTCACCGATCCGGAGCAGAAGATCACGCGCCCCCGGCAGATTTACACAGGATGCGAAGAGAGGGAATTCGTGCCGATGGAGAAGAGAACCGCTGCCAGCGTCCCCGCGGGATAGTCCGCGTCACGCCTCAAATGTTGTTTGTCATCCCGAGCGTAGCGAGAGATCTTGGTTCTCGCCTACACCCTACGCAGCGTGCTTAGTGGCAAGCGAAGCCACGTACTCGCGCTTGTCAGCCTGCGACGTGATCACCCGCATTTCCTGCCAGTCGTACGGAAATTCCTTTCCGCAATCGAGGCACGCGACGTAGGTTCCAGTCAAAGCCCCCGCTTGAGGCCGGCGCCCCGCCCCTCGAATTGTTACTGGAAAACTGTAACGAGAGTGATGGCAGCCAAAAACCAAATCAATCAGCCTTGCGATCATCAAACACCTTCCACGCCCGGATCGGCTTGCGGCGGGGTCTTCTGACTTCGCCCCTGCCGATACTCTACACTCAACCCCTTAGATTCATTACAAGGAAAAATGGTTTCGTGATTTTGGAACGGGATGTCGCCAAACGAAAGGATCGATCCAAATGGCTATTTGGGAGCCACTTACGGGAAGGTAGCAAGAACTTGCACAGCCGCTGGCGGTCTTCGCAATCTGAAAGCTATACCAGATTCAGGGCTTTCCTGATCGTGCCGCGCTCTTTCTGAATCTTCTCCTGCAGAAGAGTAATGCTGTAGATCAGTTGCTCCGGCCGGGGCGGACACCCGGGAACATAAATATCGACTGGGATCACCTGATTCACGCTTTGCACCAGCGCGTAATTATTGAACACGCCGCCCGACGTGGCACAAGCGCCCATCGAAATCACCCACTTCGGTTCCGGCATCTGCTCCCACAACAACCGGATGACCGGCGCCATCTTGTTCGACACCCGCCCGGCAATAATCATCAGATCGCTCTGCCGCGGCGATGGACGAAATACCTCTGCCCCAAACCGCGCAATATCAAAGCGCGCCGCCCCCATCGACATCATCTCAATCGCGCAACAAGCCAGCCCAAACGTCATCGGCCAGATCGATCCCTTCCGCATCCAGTTGACAGCATGATCCAGTGTGGTGAGCACTACCCCTTCCGGCGTGGGATTGCCGTAGGTTAAATCCTTGACCACCTTCTTGCCATTCTCGACGTCAACGTAAGGGCCGAAATTCAGTTCGCGGGGCATGCAATCATTTTAAACCAGGAAGGACCGATTTAGTCCCTAACGCTGCTCGCTCGCCGGACGGCCTTTTCGGCTGACTGAGATGAAAGAGATCTTCAAGAGTGCGGCCACCCGGGCCAGCTGTGGCAGAGGACCGTTCCACGATTTCTACGCGGGTCTGCTGGCCAAGGGCATGAAGCCGGAGATGGCGCGTCTGACACTGGCGCGCAAGATCGCGGCCATCACCTTGACACTTTGGAAAAAGGAGGAACGTTTCGACGTCGAACAATTGAAGACGCAAGCAGCTTGAGCATCGAATAGAACCCAGGTGATCTCCCAAGGTTTTTCATGCCTCGGTGGTAGCCAAT
>JAUTWY010000283.1 GCA_030838305.1 Acidobacteriaceae bacterium | reverse complement strand
TTTCACCGCATGGAGGCCCGCGGGAGAAGTGTTCTTCCGGCGGCCGGCCATGTGGTTTTGGGCGAAATTTTGGTCGTGGTTTGGTTGGTGAACCGAGGTGAAGCCGTGAAACGATGCGTCGTAGTGGGACCGGCGATTCTCTTGCTGGGTTTGAGCGGATGCAGTAGCAGGAAGGTGGAGTCCGTGGCCGCCGCCGCACCAGCCCGGGGGGACGCGCCGTCGCAGCCAGCCAGTGTCGAAAGAGAAAATGTTTTCGTTGCCTCCGGCCCGATTGTCGTGGAGAACCAACTGGATATCGTTGCACTACGCGAGGGCGCCGTGCTGACGATCCTTGTCCAGCCGGGAACGCAGGTCCAGCGGGGACAGCTCCTCGCGAAGTTGGATGACCGGCAGATTTCCGCGGATGTCGAGGCCGCCGACGCAAAAGTGCGGTCGATCGCTGCAAACCTGAAGAATTGGCAAGCCGAAACCAAAGTTCTGCAAGCCGACCGTTCCCGCGCTGAAAAATTGTACGAGGCTCACGTGATCGCAAAGGAAGAACTCGAACATGTGCAATATAAAGAAGAGGCGGACGAGTTCGAAGTGCAACGCGAAGCAGAGAGCCTGAATAATGCCAAGGCGATGCTGAAATCACTGGAACTGGAGCGCGACAAAACCAGCATCCTCGCGCCCTTCAACGGAATCGTCGCTCGCCGCTACGTCCGCGTCGGGCAGAAGGTTGCAATTGGCGACCGTCTGTTCTGGGTTACCGCTATGTCCCCCCTCCAGGTGAAATTCACTTTGCCGGAGCGCTTACTCGGCGCCGTCAAGAAGGGACAATTGGTTTCCGTAGTTTCGGCGGACGCCTCCCCCGCAATCAAGCATGCAGCAAAGGTAATCGACGTCAGCCCCGTTGTAGATCCATCCAGTGGCACCATTGAAGTCCTGGCTCAGATCCAGGGCTCTGCCGCTGACTTGCTGCCAGGGATGCTTGCCAGCATTCGCATCGACCTGCTGCGATGAACATCGTTCAAGCACTGGACGCTGCCCTGCCTGAACTGCCCGAGCGGTTAATTCGGCGGGACAAGCCGAAGCTTGACTCGCGCGTCATCACCAAAGAGCACATCGAGAACGACCGCCCGATTGTGATTGCCAAGGTACCGGGAAGCGACGTCGTTCTTCGCTTTAGTCCCGAACAATGGAAATTGCTACAGCTGTTCGATGGAAGCCGCTCCTATCAGGAAATCGCAGACCTCTCAGTGCAGCAAACAGGCGTGCTGTTCGACGAAACAGGGGTTCGCGAAATGGCCACTTTCCTCGCCGACAACAGCGATTTCATCTATAAGAGTCCGCTCGAAAGAAACATCATCCTGAAGCAGGAACTCCGCGGCCAGCGGCGGAAGAAGCGCAAACGTTTTCAGGTTCCTGACTTCACCGACATCACCGTAAAGGAATGGCCGAACGCCGATCGCTACATCTCACGGCTCTACCCTAGGGTGAAATTCATCTACACCTCGTGGTTTGTTCTGCTTACCTTATTTTCGTTTGTTGTGATGCTCGGCATGTGGGCCGACAAGTTCGGTGAAATCTGGATAGACAGTTTCCAGTTCTACAACTTTACGGCTAAATCGGGCACCGACCTGTTCGAGTTCTGGATCCTGTTTGCCGCCATGGCGTTTTTCCACGAAACCGCGCACGGGCTCACCTGCAAGCACTTCGGCGGCAACGTGGAGAAAATGGGCTTCACCCTCATGTACTTCGCGCCCAGCTTCTTCTGCGACGCTTCTCAGGTTTGGATCTATGGCGGCAAGTGGGAGCGGATTGCGACCGCAATAGCGGGTATATGGCTTGATTTGATCATCTGTGTCATTGCGACCGTGATCTGGTGGGGCACTGCGACCGGCATGGTCATCCACGATATTGCGTACAAGGTCATGATGGTGACCGGTATCGGGGTCTCCCTGCTGAACCTCAATCCTCTGATCAAGCTGGATGGATATCTCATCTTCTGCGAGCTGATTCACGAGCCGGATTTGAAAGAAAGAACTACGGCTTATCTTTCCGGGATCGTCCGCAAAAGCATTTTTCACTTGCCGGTTGAAGTGGAATATATTCCGCAACGCCGCCGCCCCTTCTATCTCATCTATGCAATTCTTTCTGGACTGTACGGCTATCTTCTCCTGTCATTCCTGATGGTTTTCACTTTTCATGTGTTGCAGGCTTATACGCCGGAATGGGCCTTCGTGCCCGCTGTCGCCATCGGATATTGGGTCTTCAAATCAAGGATAAAGATGTTGGTGAGATTTATGAGAATCGTCTACCTGGACAAGAAAGAGCGTGTGAAAGACCGGCTCACGAGGCCGCGCATTGCAGCATTTTCGGCTGTCGCACTGCTGGCTGTGTTGCTGCCCATCTGGCCCGACTTTGTCGCCGGACGCTTTGTACTGGAGCCGGCTCACAAGGCACAGATCCGCGCCGCGGTCGCTGGACAAGTGACGCGCGTACTTGCCCGGGAAGGGCAATCTGTCGCTGCCGGCCAGCCCTTACTCGAACTCAGCAATTTGCAACTGGAATCAGCCGCCTCCGGCGCCGATGCTGACCTGCGTCTCGCCTCGGACCAGGTCAAGCTTGCTCTCTTGCGCTATGGTGATTTTGGCCCGGCGGAGTACAAACGCCAGGGCATGGCTGAGCACAACCGGATGCTCGTCGAACAGCTTACTCTTCTCCGTATCACGAGCCCAATCCCCGGTATGGTCGTCACGCCGCGGCTGGAGGATCTGCTGGGAACATACCTCGAGTCTGGCTCGGAGGTCGCTGAGGTGGCCGATCCCTCTATCATGACCGCTCGCATCTACATCCCCGAGTTCGGGATGAGGTACGTCCGGCTTGGCTTCAGAGTAAGGCTCCAGCCGGAATCGTTTGTCAGGCCTCTTACCGCAACTCTATCGGCAGTGGGTCCTGCCTCAGCATCGCTAGAGCCCGGGCTCATACCGCTCGATCAGTTGAAGGGCATTACTCCGCCCCGCTTCTATGTTGGGTCGGCAATGCTGAGGAACACCGGCAGACTAAGAGAAGGCATGACGGGTACGGCCAAGATATTCGTGGCTCGTCGCAGCCTCGCCGGGTTCACATGGATATTCGTCCGTGACCTGGTGGATCGCCGGATCTGGTAGCGCCCACAAAAGGCTAAGGACCGCCCCTCCCCCGGGTGCGCGGTCCTCTGCCTCTGGAACTGAATGGCGCTTGGCGCTAGCGTACGGCTACGCGGTTTGCGGCCACTCGAGTCGCCGCCACGCGGGTTGCGGCCACTCTGGTCGCCGCTACACGGGATGCCGCTACGCGGTTGGCAGCTACCTTGGTATGGGCTACCCGGGTTGCCGCTACTCGGTTGGCGGCTATCTTGGTATGGGCCACGC
>JAUTWY010000275.1 GCA_030838305.1 Acidobacteriaceae bacterium | reverse complement strand
TCGCCGTCCTCGTCGCTACGGCCGTTTACGCACAGGACAAATACTCGCTGAAATCGCCGAGCGGAATCGCGTTTTCCGACTTCAAGGGATACGAGGACTGGGCTGTCGTCTCTTCCGCGCGGACCGACGAAGTGCTCAAGGTGATCGTCGGCAATCCGACCATGATCACGGCATACAAGGCCGGGGTTCCAGGCAACGGCCAGCCTTTCCCCGAAGGCGCCATGATCGTGAAACTCCAGTGGAAGCCGAAGAAGAGCACGGAAGCCCCCTTCGTCGTGGATGTGCCCGACGTCTTTAAGCAGGCTTTCGTCATGGAAAAGGACAGCAAGAGATTTCCGAAAACCGGCGGGTGGGGATACGCGGTGTTCAACTACGATGCTGCATCGGACAAGTTCACCGCCGATGAGAAAAGCCTCGCAGACTGCGGACACTCGTGCCATGTGGCTGTGAAGGCGAAGGACTACATCTTCCACCCGTACCAGAAGCGTTGAACTTCGCCTGCCCCCACATTGAGTGCTCCGCGCGCATGCAGACCGCGTTTCATCTCGCTCATGAAGTCCAGCGGCTATCGCGGGCCAGCTTGCCAAGTGATGCGGCTGAGCTGGCCAGATATCTCATCGGGAAAACCGTTGTGCGCAAAATTGGGCGAAGCAGGATGAGCGGCCGCATTGTCGAAACAGAGGCTTACCCGCCGGGCGATCGGAGTGGGCATGCGTATCGTGGACGAACGGCCAGCAACCAAACCCTATTCATGGACAGGGGCTTTGCTTATGTTTACTTCATCTATGGGACGTCGTACATGCTCAACGTTACCGCTGAAGAGTCAGGGGTTGGCGCAGGAGTGCTGTTGCGGGCCATTGAGCCTCTTGAAGGAATCAACCTGATGAAGCGGCTCCGCAAAACCGACAAACTCAGAGATCTGGCACGTGGGCCGGGACGGCTTGCGGCCGCATTGCAAATTGACAAGCGGTTGGACGGTGTGAACCTGTGTGCCGACGGTCCGCTTTGGCTCGGGAGTGCGGTCCGAGAGACTGCGTACATTAGAAAAACTGTACGCATCGGCATCTCGCATGAAGTTGGCCGACTGCTGCGTTTTTTCGAGGCCGGCAGTCCATTCGTTAGCGCCCCCTCAGCGGGATAAGAACTCGTTAGGTTTGCCTCGAATCGATTCGAATTCACAATAGCTCGCTGGGGCCGGACTCGCCGGAATTTGCATTGATCCCGTCCTTAATGAACGGAATCAGTACACAGTACTCCTCTTCATCACTGTTGAAAAAAGCGCAGACGTGACGCGTATGTCGAGATGAAACTGGCAAATGGGATCGGACCCGCGGCCTTCATACGCCGTGTGTGCCACCATGTATAGCCAAGTGCAACCGACACATATGGCCGAAAGACGCGCTATACGCGGAAGCGGGCCTTTTACGGGTTTATTCCCCAACCGCTCACAGACCATTCGAGGTAGCGAAGTTATTGGCTCACTGTATGAGAACCATACTAATGAGAAATGGGAGGTCCAATCATGTCCCCTGAGATCGTGATGGCTCAAGCGCAGTCCACCGCCCCACCATTCGAAGGCTTGCACGGTCCGGAGTCACCACCGTCGTCGGGAACCGATGGTTCGAATGCTGTTGAGGCCACAGCTGGCAGGCGAAAAGCAAACCTCCGCTACCAACACGGCTACCTGTACGAAAACCATGGTGCATGGTTCGTGAGATACCGGCAGAGGGACGAGTCCGGCAACGTTGTTTACACCGCCAAGCATTTGGGATGCCGCAAAGACTTCTTCGATATCGCAGAAGTCGGGCAATGTCGAGCGCAATTCATGCAAACCATCAATCGCGACCGGCTCAACGCGAATTCGAGAATAACCTTAGCGACCTTCGTTGAGGGAGCTTACTTGCCGTGGACCAAAGAGGAGCGTCGAGCCAGCACCAGCAAGGGCCACCACGAAATCTGGCGCAACTATCTTCGCGAACGTGTCGGCAACCTTCGAGTGCGAGAATTTCGAACCGTGGATGCCAGTCGATTGTTGCGGGCAATTGCTAAAGAAAGAGACCTTACCAGAACGACGTTGCAGCACATCAAGTCCGTTCTGAGTGCCATCTTCATCTATGCCAAAAATGAGGGCGTGTTTGATGGTGCGAACCCCGTTGACGGGGCTTTGGTCCCGAGGAACGCGAGGGAACCGGGTCGGAGTCACACCTATGATCTGAGCCAAGTTAGCCAGATTCTCAAGGTCCTACCACTTCAAGCAAAAAGTCTAGTTGCGGCCGCGGCCCTCGCGGGGCTGCGTCGAGGCGAACTACGTGGGCTTCAATGGAGCGATTACACCACAACAAGTTTGTCCATCAATCGTTCCATTTGGCGATCTGTAGTCAACCTCCCGAAAACGCGCGCCAGCCGCGCTTCGGTGCCGGTAATTCGCTCGTTAGCAGTAATCTTGGAGGAATATCGGCGAGCCATGGGCTATCCGCGAGCAGGTGTGATTTTTCATGAGAACGATGGGCTTCCGATTAACTTGGACTCTTTCACGCGGAAGGTAATCCAGCCCGTGCTTCAGGCCAACCGCATACCCTGGTATGGATGGCACGCGTTTCGCCGCAGCCTCGCCTCGAACCTGTACGCAACGGGCGCCCAGGATATTTTGGTTCAACGCATCTTGCGCCACGCAAAAGCCCACGTGACCAGAGACTGTTACATCAAGGTTTTTGACAGCACTGTATCCTCTGCGATGCACAGGTTACAGGTGCAGTTCGAGCAACTAGAGGAAAGCAAGCAAGAAAGTCGGCAGCTGGAGTTCGAATTTGCTGATTGCATTGACCAGCGGATCGCTATTACTTAGAGCCAAGCGCGTGGCGGTTTTTCAGATCTCCTTGGCGGGTAGCGCAAATTTAAACTCGTTGCTGCATCACTTGAAGCAGAGTTATGAATGCGCAGCGAAAGAACAGCGATCAACTAGGGCAGTTGTGGTAAGCTATTCAAAGTAAACGCCGGAGAGGTGGCAGAGCGGCTGAATGCGGCGGTTTGCTAAAAAAAATCTACCTGCCCTGTTCGTACTCACCACGTTTCATATCTTTTGAATAACTTAGCACGCTGTCAGTTGCACTGAATCATCCCATTTGCACGCTAGAGTGCACCAAGAGTGCACCCAAAAAAGCGTTTCGCACCGAAGATATACGCAATTTGCGAGGTGGCAATTCCGCCAACCCTTCGGTTAACAGCCGAACAACCAACTTCATCAGAACTTGCCGGAGTTGGCGCTAATCGAAGGAAATCAGCAAGTTGCGACTGAACCTGACGAATCACTTTCTCCTTCTTTATTCACCTTTCGTTCGCATTTTGCCTCGATTCATCGCAATTAGTACTACATTTTTATGACAGTCGAGGCTACGTGCCTCGCTCGAGCTTCGATTGCGCGAGAGTGGCCTTTAACATCCGTTCCAACAATCATCCTCAAAACGTATACAGGTAGTGAGATGGGCTTGTCGCTGAAAAGTTTCCGGACTTCGACGCAAAGGGTTGGCCAGTGAGCACGACTTCGATCAGAAGCTGCCGGGATACCCTGCTGGATCGAACCTCTGCGATTTTGAACCCAACATGAAACTTTTGCATTCCTCGGAAATCTGATTGGATTGCCACTCTTCGGTGTCGGCGACGGAACGTACGTCTCCCCCTATGGGGTGGTCAGGCACCGCAGCACAGTGGGGTAATTGCAATCTTGTTTTGCCAGGAGCATCGAATGGCAGGCGTAAAGCTGGTGGTGATGTATCCGCGTCCCAAAGACGTTGCTGTTTTCGAGAAAATCTATCAGGACGAGCATGTACCGCTAGCCGTCGCTAAACTGGGCGGCAAGACCAAGATTGTCGCAACCAAGATACTCGGCTCCCCGCAAGGGACCCTCCTTTCTACCCCACTGCCGAAGTTTATTTTCCGTCCATGCAAGATCTCGAAGCATGCGCGGCTTCGGAAGGTGGCAAAGAGGCGCTCGCTCACGCGGTGAAGATTGCTTGGTGATTTTGTTGGTGGCCGAGGAAGAAACTGTCACGTTCACGCAAACAGCAATCGGTTAGTTATAAACAGGCCAAAGGAGAACTGAAAGCAATGGCGAACTTATCTGGCAGAGTTGCAATCATCACAGGTGCGTCGAAAGGAATCGGCGCGGCGATAGCAGAGAACTCGCTGGAGACGGTGCAGCGGTGGCTGTCAACTTCTCAAACAGCGCGCGGGAAGCCGAAACCATCGTCGCAAATATACAGAAGCGGGGAGCCCGTGCTTTGGCGGTTCGCGCCGATGTGAGCAAACTGGCCGACGTCAAGAAGCTATTTGAGACCACGGTTCGGGAATACGGGCGCGTCCACGTCTTGGT
>JAUTWY010000270.1 GCA_030838305.1 Acidobacteriaceae bacterium | reverse complement strand
CGACCCGATAAGGCTCTTTGGTGGTGGAGACGTCGAACCATCCTTCTTGCGACCATGCCGGTTTTTCTTTCAGCTCGGCGATCTTGCGGGCGCAGTCGGAAATCAGGCCGTCCACCAGAGTGGCGCGCGCGCCGTAGTAATCGCACTCAATTCGATTCGCCATCGGAACATCTTTCGGCATGAAGATGTGCGCCTCAATGGAAGCGGCTGCGGCGTAGGCGGCGAGAGCTCCAGCGGCATTTCCGGCGGATGGGATAGCGAGCTTCTTCAAGCCGAAATGGCGGGCCATGGTTACCGCGGCGGAGAGTCCGCGCGCTTTGAACGAACCAGTCGGATTCAGCCCTTCGTCTTTGATAAATACGTTGGAATATTCGCGGCTGCGCAGCATGGGCGTGAACCCTTCGCCGAGCGAGACCGGCGTAGCATCGGGAAGAACAGCGTCGTAGCGCCACATGGTGGGAGCCAGCGGCAGCAGGCTTGCGCGCGAAAAACTTTTCTTGATGGTGGCGAGATCATAGCGCGCATACAGGATGCCGCCATCTTTCGGACAAACGGTTTGCGGACGGTCGGCCGGATAGTGCTCGCCGCAGCGGGTGCATTCGAGATGAGTGAGTCGTGACACGAGGAAAGTTTATCAGGCGCGACGGCCGCGAGCATTTGGGCAGGGCTTTACTGCAAGCGAGATTCAGCCGCAACAGAAATTCCTCGCGGGGAACTGGTAGCGCGGAGCGAAGGGATCCTTCGACTCCGGTTGCGCTTCGCACTCGCGAAGCACAACCTTCGCTCAGGATGACAACAGAAGCAGTGCCTACTTCGAACTGCGCTTGGCGCGCTTTGAAGGCGGCACTGTGCCCTTCTCCGGACGCTCCTTCTTAATCACGTCGGAGAGTTTATGCAGCGGCCGATCGCCCGCGGACGAGAGTTCGGCACCAGCCTCAGGCACGTTTAAACTCTGAGCAGTAAACATGGCCTCGTTGAACATTGTTCCCGACTTTGCGGCGGCCACGGCGAATACTCCATGCGGCACTCCGTTGTTGAAGGCCGTGGCAATGTAGTCGCCCACCATCAGGCCGTTCTGCGAATTTGGCAGCCATGCGAGTTGCATCGGCCCGGCCAGCCGCAGCGGCGGGTTCCAGGTGGCTCCTCCGTTATGCGATGAAATGTAGCCCACTCCAAGTCTGCAAGTGGTTGTTGTACAGCTGCTCTGCGAGTAAAAGTAGTAATGCAGCGCAACGCGTGCCGTTGCGCCGGAGGTTGCGGGATCGATGCCAATTCCCGGGATGAAGTGGTCGACCGTGCTGGTGGTGGCGTCGATCGGAACGCGCGTGACCTTCGTCCAGTGCAGGCCATCGGTGGATTTGCTATATACCAGATCGTTGGCGGAGCAATTCGCGCGGAAGCGGCAATCTTGCCAAACCACCCAAACCGTCCCTGCTCCATCCACCGCGGCGGAGGGTAGCGGACTGCTGCGAATGCCGCCGGCGTCAGTATGGCTCTGAATATTTGCGACGCTCACCGGCGCCGACCAGGTGGCGCCGCCATTCGTCGAACTGAAAGCGGACATCCCGACGGTTTCAATCGGCACAATCACCGTGCCATTGGGCTGCACCAGAGGCTGCCCGCCAATGCCGGCGGCGTGGTTTGCGGTCGCTTTTGCGGCTCCCCAGGTCAAACCGCCATCGCTGGAAGTGCTCATCAAAATGCCGTCCCCGGTTGCGGGATTGTCCCACTCCACGTAACAGTTCCCGTAGAACGGGCTGGTGGAGGTGCTGTCGCACACGATCCAGTTCTTGTCGGAGCTGGAAACCTTTGGTCCCACGTTCACGGGATTATCCCAAGTGAAGCCGCCATCGGTGGACCGGCTCACGACCACGGCCGCAGTCGTGGTTGTATTCGAGATCGGCAACGAAGCGATGATCCATACGCCATGCTTGGCGTCAAAAGCTACGGCGGGATCACTGGCCGCATTGTAGGGACCGCCACCGTTTCCCGTGGTCAGGCCCGGAAGAAATCCGTGCGCCCAGGTGCTGCCACCGTCGGTGGAAGTGGCCCAGCCGATAGCCGTTCCGCCGCCGTTCACGATCCGTCCTGTCTGAAACGCCGCCACCAGCGTCGAGCCGTTGGCGAGCATATGCGGTTCCACTTGCGTAGCATGCTGTCCCGGACCGACAGTAAAAGGATCAGAACTGATCTGCGTCAGAGTAGCCGACGGTGCCTGAGCATAGAGAGCCGCCGCCGGCGCGAAGACACTGAGCGCTGCCCAGCAGCTAAGCAGCAAAGTTTTAATGCGAAGGCAGAAAAAGATTCGAGTCATCAGATTTGTCCTCACCATTCAGAATCGTTTCGCAGAGTCTCTTCCCTAAATGGCAGGGCATTCGCGGAGGGACTGATACGCGCGGCAAGTCTACCGTGCCGCTGAACATATCCCGAGACTTCACGTCTGTCAATGACAAGGCTCTCGCAAATCGGCGATGAGGCGATAACGTCGCTTGTCCCGGGGTTTGCGACATTACTCAAGCTCCTTATGTTGGAACACAACCGCAACCTCATCACTGTAGGTCGCCTGCCACTCGCTGGTTTCAAGCAAAATATTGGCCACTGCAGAATTCTTTGGCACAACCACACATGCAGGTCGATATTGCTGAATAAACTCCTGCCAGTCTGGTTCCAGATGAACCATCTTCAAGTAAGACTTCAGGAAATCCTCGCCGTAGAAATCATGGCGATCGTCGACGACTACTCTAATTTGAGGATAAAGCCGGAAGATGAGATACCCTCCCCAACTGTCGGGACTCAGCAGGGGTCCCTGCACCTTCTGCTTGTCCAGATAATTCACCGCCGCTGCGGGGAAGCGCTTGGCGTCGAAGTGCGCCTCCATTAGCGGCGTGGCGCCCAGTTTGCCGCCATGAGCCGCGACCCAGCATGTCAGTACGATTGCTACGACCGGCCAAAGATGCCCACGCAGGCTCAACTCGATAGCCTGCATTCTCGCCAGAGACGGTTTCGAGGCGCGTTCTGGTGAACCATCATCCCATCGGCCTGCGAATCTGGATGCAAGCCTCTCCATCGCGTCCGACAACCAAGGCCCGATGATCAGAATCAGCAACAGAGCCGACACCGGAATATTGCGCGAGGCATACAGGCCCGCATACACCGCGAACAACACCACCAGAGACTGACTGGCTGTGGTCTCGCGCCTTTTAACTGCGAAAGCCACGAGCGTAAGCAGCAACAAGCCAGCAAAACATTTCTGCGCCACATAATGAAAATTCGGAGATTGAAATTCATCAATGTGGTTCATCAGAAAGCGATTTGAAAGATAGCGATAGATGTGAACATGCAATCGAAAACCGTAAGGATTCACCAACGTCGCGGCCGCACTGAAGAAACCCGCCAATGTCAGAGCCCTGAACCGCCGCCCAGCCCGGATCCTCCGCAAGACATCTTCGAAACCATCCTCGGTCAGGGTGAAGGCCCGTTGCAGCCACTCCCATGCCGCGCAAGCCCAGTAAATTCCCAGCAGCACGAAGCCCACCAGGAATCCGCCATGCACATTCACCCAAACCAAGATCGTGGAAGGCAAGAGCCACAAGGGCAAGGTGCGCGAAGCGTCTGAATCGCAACTCTTCTCCGACGACTCCAAAATCCAAAACCACACGATGGTGAACAGCCAGCTCACGACATGCGGCCGCGCCAGAAAATGAATCATCGCAGCCGACGCCGCCAGCAGCACCAGGACTAGTGCCAGCAACACGTTCGTTCCCCGCCACACCAGCAGCCGGAAGGTCCACGAGAATACTGCCGCGATGATCAGCGCCGTGAAGAGCACGACTCCGTTTAGCCCCGCCGTACTCTCTAACCATCCGGCTAGCACGTCGTAAAGCCACTCCCAGGCAAACCAGGGCTGGCCGTGCATGCTGGAAGAAAACGGATCGACGTGTGGAACCGAATGAGTGGACAGAATCAGTTGACCGGTGCGAATATGCCAGCCGATTCCCGCGTCCCCCAGCAACCGCGTGGACAAATTTGTGAACACCAGCAGCCCCAACAGAGCCACGAAAAGCACATCTCCGACCGATGGGACCACCCAGCGCACCCATGCCGGTTCGCGGGACTCAGCCGAAACTTTGGACCCGATGGCCATCGCGCTGAATCTTATAGAGTGGGACCAATGAACAGCAAGGCTTCGCATCAAACTGGGAATCGCGTGGTAATCGTGGGAGCAGGCTTTGGTGGCCTGAACGCCGCCGAAGCTCTGGCCGGCGCGCCGGCGGAGATCACCGTGATCGACCGGAAAAATCATCACACCTTTCAGCCGCTGCTTTATCAGGTGGCTACCGCCGGTCTTTCTCCGGGCGAAATTGCCGCGCCGATACGGTCGATTTTGACCCGCCATCGCAACGTTGAAGTGCTGATGGCCGAGGTCACCGGCTTCGATTTGGATCGCCGCGCCGTGCAGACAGCGGAGCACGAGGTTCCGTACGATTATTTGATCGTCGCCGCCGGCGCACGCCACGCCTACTTCGGCCATGAAGAATGGGAACCGTTCGCGCCCGGCCTCAAGACTATCGAGGATGCGCTCGAGATTCGCCGCCGCGTTTTGCTGGCTTTCGAACTTGCGGAGCGCCGTGCTGCTGCCGGCGAAGGTGACGATCCGCTAAACTTCGTCGTCGTGGGCGGCGGACCCACCGGAGTCGAACTTGCCGGAACCCTTGCCGAAATCTGTCGGCATGCCCTCGCCGGTGATTTCCGCTCCATCGATCCGAGGCGCGCACGCATTCACCTCATTGAAGGCGGCCCGCATGTTCTTCCCGCATATCCTGAGGATCTTTCGCGCAGCGCGCTCGAGCAACTGCGCCGCCTGGGCGTGGAAGTAAGCACCTCGGCCATGGTCACGAAAATTGAGCCCGGCGTCATCTATATGGGCGACACGCCGATGAATGCGGCCGTCATCTTGTGGGCCGCGGGCGTGGCTGCTTCGCCTCTCGGGAAAAAGCTCGGCGGCCCCACCGATCGCGCCGGGCGCGTGCTGGTCGAACCCGACCTCAGCATTCCTGCCCATCCTGAAGTGTTCGTCATCGGAGATCTCGCCGCCTTGAAGGATGCATCGGGAAATCTGCTGCCCGGCGTGGCGCCGGTAGCCATCCAGGAAGGCCGCTTCGTTGGCAAACTAATCATGAGAGAGCTGGAGAAGCGTCCCCCGTCCTTCTCGCGTTCTTTGCGAGAGGGCGGGGATTTTGACTTCCATTACCACGATAAAGGCAGTCTTGCCACCATCGGCCGCTCCGCCGCAATCGCTCAATTCGGCAAGATTCATATTTCCGGCTTTGCTGCCTGGCTGGCATGGTTGTTCGTCCACATTCTTTTCCTGATCGGCTTCCGCAATCGCGTGCTGGTCTTTATCCAGTGGGCGTGGTCGTATTTCACCTACGAGCGCGGCGCTCGCCTCATTACTGGCGGGACGAATCTACCCGGCTGGAGTGATACGCACCTCGGCGACCACCGACCTAAGCCAGGCGCAGAAGAAATCTCTGCCACGGTCGATAAATAAGAGTAAGAATATGGTTGAGGCGACCGGCGGCGCATGAAAAATAAATTGATCTCGCGAATGCTTCTCGGCCTGATGGCCGTTTTAATTCTTAGTTCTGTCTCTCGCGCCGAAATTCTCAAGATCGTCGTCGACGACACCATTCAGCCGATTACCGAGGAATACATTTCCCGGGCGATCGACGAAGCACAGCGCCGCAACGCTCAGGCGGTATTGATCGAGATCAATACCCCGGGCGGTCTCGTGGAGTCGACTCGCCACATTATCGAAAAGATCACGAACTCCTCCGTGCCTGTCATCCTCTATGTGACGCCCAGCGGCAGCCGCGCCGCTTCTGCTGGATTCTTTATCCTCGAGTCGGCCGACATCGCCGCCATGGCTCCCGGAACCAATACCGGCGCGGCTCATCCAGTGATTCTCGGAGGAGGAAAAGTCGACGATGTAATGAAGGAAAAGATGGAGAACGACGCAGCCGCCCTGATGCGCTCCGTGGCTGCCCGGCGCGGACGCAACGTCGAAGTTGCCGAGAGCACCGTCCGTCAATCCAAATCGTTCACCGAGCAGGAAGCCCTCTCGCAGCATCTCATCGACTATGTAGCCTCCAGCCAGGAGGATCTTTTCCGCCAGCTGGAGAGCAAACCTTTCAAGCGCTTCAACGGCAAGGAAGTCGCTCTCAAGCTTTCCGGCCAGCCTATCGCTCTGTTCGGCATGACGCTGAAGGAGCGCATCCTTGGCTATTTGATGGACCCGAACATTTCTTTCATTCTGCTGACCATCGGAGCGCTGGCGCTCTACGCAGAATTCAATCATCCCGGAGCGGTCGTTCCAGGAACCGTGGGCATCGTTTTCATTTTGATTGCAGTCTTTGCGCTGAACCTGCTGCCCACGCGCTTTGCCGCGCTAGTGCTCATTCTCGGGGCATTCGCGCTTTTCGCCGCTGAGGCAAAGTTTGCCAGTCACGGCGTACTGACTATTGGCGGCATCGTTCTTATTACTCTCGGGGGACTGCTCCTGGTCGATTCGCCCATTCCCGAAATGCGCGTCCATTTGCTCACTGCGCTCGCGGTCAGCATTCCGCTCGGATTGATAACGGCGTTCCTGATGAGCATCGCCCTCAAAGCTCGCCGCAATAAAATGGTTTCAGGAGCGCAAGGACTGGTCGGCGAAACAGGTATCGCCCAAACCGCGCTTTCTCCGCGCGGCAAAGTGTTCGTTCACGGCGAACTCTGGGATGCTATTTCCTCCTCCGAACTGTCTGCGGGCCAGTCGGTCGTGGTGCGCCGGATAGACGGCTTGCTGCTGCAGGTCGATCCTGCCTCCGTGACGCGGCCTACTCCAGTGCCGGCTGTTCCGTAATTGGTTCGCGCACCAACGCAAGCAACGGTTCGCATCCGAATTCCGCGCCCTCGTCCTGCCATTGCGTTACAATCCGCCTCAGCGGCTCTTGTGGTTCAAGTAGTGGAGGCATAAATATGGAACTCGGTTTTGGCTTCGGCACGGTTGTCGTTATCATCGTCATCCTCTACCTGTTAAGTTCCGTAAAGATCCTGGCCGAGTACGAGCGCGGCGTCATCTTCCGTCTCGGCCGTCTTTTGAGCGCCGACAAAGGCCCCGGCGTCATTCTCGTCTTTGCACCGATCGACCGCATGGTGCGAGTTTCCCTCCGCCAGGAAGCACTCGAAGTTCCGCCACAAGACATCATCACTCGCGACAACGTAACGCTTAAGGTGAATGCCGTCATCTTTCTGCGCGTGATTGATCCCAGCAAAGCTGTAGTCGAAGTTTCCAATTATGTCTATCAGACTTCACAGTTTGCCCAGACCACTCTTCGCTCGGTACTCGGCGAACAGGAACTCGACGAACTGCTCGCCCACCGCGAAAAAATCAACTTGCGCCTGCAAAGCATTCTCGACCAGCACACCTCGCCCTGGGGCGTGAAAGTTACCAATGTCGAGGTGAAGCAGGTGGACATGCCGGAATCCATGCTGCGCGCCATGGCCAAGCAGGCCGAAGCCGAGCGCGAAAAGCGTTCCAAGATTATTCACGCGGAGGGTGAGTTCTCCGCCGCCCAGCGCCTGGTGGATGCCGCTCACCTGCTGGCCACAGAGCCGGTCAGCGTGCAACTTCGCTACCTGCAGACTCTGACGGAGATTGGCGTCGAAAAAAACACGACAGTCATCTTCCCCGTGCCCGTGGACTTTTTTTCGGGTTTGCAGAAGCTGCTGAGTAAGACTGACGGGGCAGCCCCGGCGTCGAAGTCAGCGTAGTGCTTTAGTACGTGCACTCTTGTCCGCTTGAAATTGTGGGCACAGACTTTAGCATGGCTGCAGCTTGGGTGGCGCGGGTCTTGTTGGATGCTGCAGGTTTTTGGGTGGCGCATCGCCTTCAGCGCTGCGATTAGGGCACGGCAAGGAAACGGGCTTTAGCCCTCGAGGTACATGGTTGTGGATTCTTCACAGGACACCGAAATCACATTAGGTACGGCGAAACTGCTGGGCCTGTTCTTCGGCCTGGTGATGGTATGCGCGGTTTTCTTTGCTTTGGGCTACACGCTCGGTCGCAAGTCCGAGGCCGGACTCGGTTCCCTCAGCGCGGTAGCTGCGCCGCAGACTTCTTCCAGCCGGACCAAACCAGGCGGTGCATCCTCCGGCCAGCCCGCACAGCCGATGAGCTTCTACAAGTCAGTCGAGCAGAAGGATAGCAATGCACAACTGACGCCTGCCACGGCGGACTCGGGTTCCAGTGGTTCCGCCGCCGCTCCCTCTGGATCTTCCAACAGCACCTCTTCGACGGCTGCGCAAACGCAAACGTCCCCAGACGGCAACCCGCCGCCCGACCCCATGGCCCCCATCCCTATCGGCGGCTACTTCGTGCAAGTCGCAGCAGTCACCAAGCAGGAAGACGCCGAGTCTTTGGTGGACGCGCTCAAGAAAAAACAATATCCCGCTTTCGTCGCCAACAATTCCTCCACCGACAAGTTCTTTCGCGTCCAGCTCGGCCCCTTCGGCGACATCAAAGATGCGGAAGGCGTGCGCTCGCGCCTCGTCAACGACGGATATAACCCGATTCTCAAGAAGTGAAGTTTCCCCATGAAGCGTGAGCGTCTGCTGAACCGCCGTGTCATCTTCAAGCTGCACGGTATGGATCCCCTCGACTCTACGATTCTCAAGCAGGACGAAACCGGCTATTGGATCCGCGGCGGCACCCTTGCCCCTGAACTCGGGCAATCCAACTGTTCCTTGCCGGAAAGCGACGTGCGGTATCTGGAGTTCACCCGCATCGAATGGCTGCGAGCCACGCGCGCGGGTTCCTGACAATTCTTGCGCCTGCATATTGACAAGCGTCAATTTAGCCGATATTCCTAGTCCATCCCATGACCGCCGCCCCCACATCTCTCAATCAGACGCTGCACGCGATTGCGGACCCCACCCGCCGCCGCATCCTGCAGGCACTCAAACAACGCGGCGCAGGCTCGTCAAGTACGCCCTCAGCCGGAAAACACGGCGGCCTCTGCGCTGGAGATATCGAAGAGCGCGTTCACCTCTCACAGCCGACCATCTCGCACCACATGGGGATCTTGACGAAGGCCGGCCTGGTCGACGCCATGAAGCAAGGCCAATGGCGCTGGTATAAGCGTAACGAAAAAGCTCTGCGCCGGTTGGTGAAAAGCCTGCGCGCGCAACTCTGAGGGAATCCCCGCATCATTAGGCTGTCATCCCGAGCGTAGCGAGGGACCTTGGTGTTTGCCGGCATCGCGACGCCGTTAGCGCAGGCAAGAACCAGGCTCCCTTGCTTTGCTCGGGATGCCAAGTGTGTTTGAATTTTGCTCTGAGAATCGTCAGTCGGCCGAAGCGCTGGCCGCCTGCGTTTTTTGCAGTAATCGCCGCGCCTGAGAAATCAGCTCGGCCACTTCAAATGGCTTCACCAGATAGGGCACGTTATTTTCTTGCAGAAATGCTCGCTCATCACCCTGCTCCACTCCATTTGAGAATGTAAACAGCGCGTGCCTTTCCATTTCTGAGCAGTGCTGTTTGAGCCACAGGTAGGCTTCTTTCGCGTTCCAGTCTGCCGGCATCTTGCCGTTCATAATGAGCAAATCGAAAGGCTCGGAGAGCAGGCGAGTCTTAACGTCCTCACTCCGCGACGCCGTCACCACGTTAGCGCCTGCCCCGATCAGCACGTCGCGCTCAAACTCCATGACCGCTTCTTCTTCCTCCACCAACAGCACCCGGCCCTGAATGGCCCCTTCCCGGCGTGGAGTCGCCATGGGGGCAGCTTCCGCGACTGCGTCCGCCGCCGCTGCCATGGGCAGGCGAACTTCAATCACGGCTCCGCCCTCGGATGCATTGTGCGCTGTGATATCGCCGCCATGCTCTTTCACAATCCCGTAACAGATGCTCAGACCCAGCCCTGTTCCTTTGCCAACGCTCTTCGTTGTGTAAAACGGATCGAAGATTCTCTTGGGATCCTTGATCCCCGGCCCGTCGTCGGCAAACTGCGCGCACACCTCGCCCCGCTGACTATACACGCGGATCCTGAGCTTCCCCGGTCGTCCAGTCTCGAGCACCGCGTCAACGGCGTTATTGATAATGTTCAAAAATACTTGTTCGATCTGATGAGGATCGGCCACCACCAGCGCAGGCTGTGCTCCCAAATCCTTTTCCACTTCGATCTTGTTGACCTTCAGATCGTAATCTCGTAGCGCCAGCGTTTCATCCAGCACCTTGCGAACATCCACTTCCGCCCGCTCCGGCTTTCTCTGTCGCGCGAACGAAAGCAGATTCTGCACTACCCGGTGCGTGCGCTGCGCTTGCTTGAACATCTTTGCCACATAATCTTGCGCGCGCTCGTTCAAACCTTCGCTCTCCAGCAACTGCGCATAGCCCAAAATCGCGGTCAACGGATTATTCAGTTCATGCGCCACGCCTGCAATCAACTGTCCCACTGCTGACATCTTCTCGCTCTGCAGAAGTTGTTCCTGCGTACGCCGCAGATCTTCGTAAGCTTTGCAGGTTTCTTCATACAGGCGAACTTTTTCAATCGTGGTGGCCAACTGCCGGCTGATCGCCACCATCAGGTTTTCTTCCCCGCTGGAATATTCGTACTCCGCCTGCCCGCGCAATCCCATCATGCCGATCGGACTATCCTTACCCCAGAACAGCACCCAGATCCAGGAACCATCACTGTCAGAACGGATAAACTCGGCCACTGTACCGGTAAGGTGAGGAATGTATTCGGCCGTGATGACCTCGGCTCGCGACCGCATCACCAAATCTCCAAACCCTTCCGCAAAGTTTATTTCCGCAGGTCGGGATTTGTCGCGGCTCCGCGGTCCCCAGGCGGCCCGGCGGCGGAAGGTGGGCGCATCCGAATCGGAAAGGTACACCGCTCCGCTCTCCGCCCCGAACAGCGAAACCACCTGTCGCAACGTGAGGTTCAAAATCTCATCCAGATCGAACGACTGCGTCGCCACCACCGCCATCGCGTTCAGTGCGTTCAGTTCGCGATTGCGCCTCCGCATCTCGTCTTCCGTGCGCCGCTTTTCCGTCACATCCAGAACAAAACCTTGAAAGCGTTCGATTCTTCCCGCAGCATCTCGTGTCGCGAAACTGCTCTCAGCCGCCAGCAGCAGCGTTCCGTTTTTGCGCCGCATGGTCACTTCAAAGTTGCGGACGTAATTGTGTTCCTCAATGTCTGTGCGGAAAGCCTCGCGCTGCCCGGCATCCACGCGGATGTCTTCGTCCAGGTTCAACGTGAGCAGTTCTCCCCGCTGGTCATATCCCAGCATGTGTACAAAAGCATCGTTGCAATCGAGCAATCGCCCGGTGGGCGTGGCCACGTAAACGCCTTCCTGCACCTGCTCGAATAGCAGTCGGTATCTCTCTTCCGCCGACCTTCGCTCTGTGATATCGCGAACAATATGGATGGTTCCCCGCTGTTTGCTTCCCTGCTCCGTATACGAAGAAGTGGAGACCATGGAGAATCCGCCGAAACATGGGTCCGCGCCTTCGCTGATCTCCTGGCCTCCGCGCGCGCAGTAAGGACATCCCGTCCATTCCCCAAGACGGTGCGGCAGGACCGATTCGCAGGTGCTCCCAATCACATCGGCGGAAGCCAGTTCCACCTGCTCCAGCAGAATCTGATTGGCCTTGATGATCCTGAAATCCGCATCATGCGCCAGGATGATGTCGTGCACCGAATCAAATGTGTTTCGCCACTGCCGCTGAGAACGCAGAGTCTGTTCCAGCAGACGGAAATTCTCAATCGCAATTCCCAGGTGGCGTCCGAAGCTTTCCAGAAACTCCAGTTCCTCAGCGGTCAACTGCCGCGACCGGGCGCTCCCCAGGACTAGCAGTCCAATCGGCGCCTTCTTCCCTAGCACCGGCACCATTACCACATACAGAATCTTTTCCGCCTTCAACCACTCGGCATCTTCAGGCGCCGCTCCGGCGCGGTGTGCCATCACTGGCTTTCCCCGCTCCAGCGTCTGCGAGGCGCTTTCACTCAAATCCGCCAGACCTGCCTCGCGAAAGAAATCGGTTGAGACTCCCACCGCATGCGTTGCGACCAGATGCCCGTTCTCAATCATCCGGAACCACGCCGCCTTGCTCCGTGTGAGCCGCTGTAATTCTCCGAGCGCGTCTTCCATCATCCCGCCCTGTTGTTGAGCGAGAACAATACTCTCAGTCAAAGCCCGTGACACTCGCAATCGCCGCTTGCGCGCGCCAGCCTCCTCGAACACTAGCAGCAGCATGCTGACTCCCAGCAACATATCTGCCGCAACAACAATTTCGGATGGAATCTGGTTGGTGAACGGTGCCCAACTCAAATGTTGCAGCAGAAGGCTCACCCCAAGCAGCCATGAGGAAAGCTCCCAGCGGCCGCGACGGGCGCGCAGCAATGCGGCCACGGCGGCTAACAAAATGACTCGGTAGGAAACCTCAAGAGCAACTCGCAACGGCAGAGAATCCGGCCATAGCAATGTGCGGGCCACGGCAAATCCCGCCACGCTCACCGCAATCGCAACCAGAGGCGTCAGCAGATTCCGTGTCCGGACATAAACAAAGACTGCGCCAACAAACAGCGCCATCGCCAGGACGAACGCCGCTTGCGCAACCCCGGGAACATACCGCAAAGGGATCCGCATCCCGGTCCCATGCACGGCCGCCAGACGCGACGTAATCAGCAACCCCCATCCCGCCGTCCATATCAGGAGATACCGCTCGCGCAGCGCGGAGAGCACCAGCAGCGACGCCCCCAGCATGATCAATAGCGCCCACTCCCCGGCCTTCAACCCGGCGAGCGCAGGCTGTGCGGTATTCCAGATCGACCAAAGGGAAATATCCATCTTTGTTCGGGCGTCCAGACGTAACTATGCCCTGCTCCTGAATACCATGTCCTGCCCCGTAAGTGATGCGTTTTCCGGACCATGGGGGTTACTTTCGGTACCTGCGGAAACGGCTAAAATCGCCGAGAGTATACTTGCACAGCTATGCCAGACCGCATTCTTGTCGTCGACGACGAAGAAGCAATCCGCGAGATTGTTTGCGCCATCCTCGCGGCCCACGGTTATACGTGGAAGCAGGCCAGTTCCGGCATGGAAGCCCTTGCCCTGCTCAATTCCGGAGAAGTATTTGAACTCATGCTTTCCGATCTGATGATGGCCGACCTTGATGGCATTGGCTTGCTCGAGCGCACCAAGGAAAAGTTTCCCGACATGCCGGTGGTGATGGTGACCGCCGTCCACGATATTTCCGTAGCACTCGCTGCCATTCGCAATGGCGCCTACGATTACCTGCTCAAACCTTTCGAGCGCGAACAGTTATTGAATGCCGTGGCCCGGGCTCTGGAGAATCGCCGCCTTAAGGTCGAGAACCGGACCTATCAAACCAATTTGGAATCTCTGGTCGAAGCCCGCACCGACCAGCTTCAGGCCGCTATGGCCGATCTCGAGCGCTCCTACGACATCACGCTGCAGGCTCTAGGCGATGCGCTCGATCTTAAGGACGCCGAGACCGAAGGCCACTCCCGCCGGGTCACCGCCTTCACCATTGCCATCGCTCGAGCCATGGGCGTGCCCCGCGAACAAATCCTTGTGATCGCCCGCGGCGCTTTTCTCCACGATATCGGCAAGATGGCCATCCCCGACAACATCCTTCGCAAGCCCGGAAAGCTGGACGAGAATGAGCGCGCCATCATGAAGGAGCATTGCTATCACGGCTACCAGATGCTCAAGAAGATTCCGTTCCTAACCGAAGCTTGCGACATTGTGTATTCTCACCAGGAGCATTTCAACGGCAGTGGTTATCCGCGCGGCCTCAAAGGCGGCGAAATACCGCTGGGCGCCCGCATCTTCTCCGTCGCCGATACGCTCGACGCCATCATCTCCGACCGCCCTTATCGTCCTGCCCGAACTCTCGCCGAAGCTCGCACCGAGATTAAGGAGTGGACCGGCAGCCAGTTTGATCCTGAGGTCGTCGAAGTCTTTTTGAAAATGCCCGACGACATCTTCGAAGATCTTCGCCGTGAGATCAACGCCCAGTCCTACCCCTTCAGCTATTCCGCCAGCGCCAAAGGCTCTTAAGCAGGCGATTGGTTCGGGAAGGGCACGACTTCAGTCGTGCCGTAAGACCACCGAAAGAATGCCGGCTTGAGCCGCTGGGAGCTCGACTCCGCCGCTTCTCCGGCCGCAAGATTCTCATCCTCTCCGCGTTCTACTGATAGACCCTCAACTTACAATTGAGACGTCTGCACCAGTTCGGAGGAATTTCATGAAACTCGCACTCGCGCTCTGCATCCTCACCGCCGCATCCGTCGCCCAGGAGCATCCCGCCATCACCGCGCTTCCAAATTCCATTTACGTCGGCGCCGACGGCAAATGTGAATCCGCCCCTGACACCGCCGTGATTCAGTTCAACATCTCGGTACAGGAGAATTCCGCGCAACACGCCTACCAGCATGCCTCGAAAACGGCCGAGCAGGTTCGCCAGGTACTGCGGGACAACGGCATCGAGCCCAAAGCTGCCAACATCGGATTTCTAGTTGTTCAGCCCGTGTACGATTGGAAGAATCCCAAGCAAAAAGTCATCGGCTATCGCGTCACCACTGACGTCACGCTCAAACTCAAAGATTTCGCCAAGATCGGCGCCATCACTCAGCAACTCGCCGACGCCAACGTCAGCGAGACTCAGACCTTGAATTACATGCTGGACAGCATGGATGAAGCCAAGAACAAAGCCGTGGAAGACGCCTACCGCCGCGCTCGCAACTCGGCCGAGGCCGTCGCCCGCGCCAGCGGCCGCATTATCGGAGACCTTTCCTACGCCTCGGTCGATACCTTCGAGAACCCCCGCATCGTCGCCCCGCGCATGGCTCGCCCTATGAAGGCCATGGCCACTGCCGAACCTGCCCCCACCGAAGAATTCACGCCGCAAACCGTAACCGTGACTGCGCACGTGAACGCACTTTTCAATTTGAAGTGAAGATTTCGGACCAGCCCATGTGGCGACAGCCGCCTCGGCGGTCCCGCCAAGCGAAGCGAGGCGCCCTAATGGCAGTACCGCACAATGTCAGTCACGATCTGTAGCGCCCCATCGCGCACATCCGCCAGCGGATGCGGAGCGTCGGCTACGCACGCGAAAGCGTTGCTCTGGGGGATCAGTTGCTGCGTGATAGCTTCTTGCCACAACTGTCCCATCACTGGCGCACTGCTGACATCCTGTCCGCCCCAAAGAAAGTGCACAGCAGTATGGGGATAAGCCAGGGTCGCTTCCGGGCTCAGCGCGCTATCCGAGAGGAACTGCGCCGAGTTCGCTGTGCTGTGGCTCCGCACCGCTTGTGAACAAATCGGAGCGGTATAGGCCGGGTCGATGAACTTCTCCGCATTGTCAAGCCCGGCGCATTGCGTGGCCAGTTGGCTTGGATGACATGGGTCCGGCAGATCCGGTTGGCTGCATTCGCAAGAGTAGTCGAGTCGCGAAATGGGAGATCCGCTGGTCGGTTCCACCATCTTGAAGAGCGATTCTTCCCCGTAGTGGGTCAGCGCGTAGCCAATCAGTGCAGCACCTCCGCTGTTTCCCGTGGCGCACATCGCCGTGGCCGAGGGGTTGATGTGGTCTTGCACCCACTTCGCAAGCGTGGCGTAGCGGCACGCGACTCTGCGGATTCCGCCCGGCCCCGCCACCCAGCCCGCGGCCGGAGTATTCGTGAAGTTCTGCCCAAACGATGTTTGCACCGTAATGTAGCCTGCCTGCAGCAATCCATTCACCACATTAGATCCGAACGCGAAAGAATTCCAGTACAGACCGTCCCCATTTCCTCCCGAGGTCAACATGACCGTTCCCACCGGCGTAGTCGTCGGAGTGTTTACCCAAAGGGAGGCATTGAAATCGGCAATTCCCGCACACGAAAGCGCCACTGAGTAGCACGTTCCTCCAATGGTAATATTAGGATCCGCCGGACAAGTGATCGTCTGCCCGCTTGCGGTTCCAAGGGGATCGGTAAGGGTGAGCGTGACTGCCGCCGATCCTTTACTTACGCCATCGGCTTGCGCCACCGCCGTAATCTCAATCGGACCGGCGGGAATGTTTGCGGGAGCGATGTAGAGTCCTGCGTTGTCAATTATCCCTGCGCTGGCAGCGCCGCCCCCCATACCATTGACCTGCCATTGGACGGCGGTGTTGCTCGTACCCGTAACCGTCGCCACAAATTGGTAGTTTGACCCCACGCCCATGGTGAATGAGGACGGCGCGACGGCGACCGAGATCCCCTTTGGTGAAGGTGGCGCGCTGCCGCTCGACCCTCCGCAACCTATCAGAACCCCACAGGCGAGAATGGCAAGCCCGGCGGGAATTGCCATGCTCCGATAGAAGCAAACCGCCGTTACCGAATGTTGAAGATTGGTCCGAGCCGAAGTAAGGGACATAGCTATCGAATAAGAGCGCACTGAGGCTCTCAACCCATCGGAACCAAAAATGTTGCGCCCTGCCGTGTGGAGCGGACACTCTTATCCGCTGCTTTTGATGTTGCTCTCGTTCCTGACTTATTTGCTTTTAAGCGCTACGGCCCCGCCTTCGCCACCGCAATTCGTCTCGCATCCACCGTAATCGCTCTTTGAATCTCCATCTCAATCGACGTTCCCACATCCAGCCTCACATCATTTCCTCGCTTCAATAGCGCCCACCCAATGCCCGCAGCCGCTCCCGCTGCCCCTCCAATCCGAGCGCCATTCAAGCCTCCGGCTAAGCCCCCGGCCAACGCGCCCCCCGAGCCTCCATAGAGTCCGCCCTTGGCCGCTTCCTCGATCTTCTTCCCCGTATCCTTATCCTGCTGAATCGTTCCCTCCGAATCCTTCACCGACTTGTTATCCGCGCCTGGCGTATTCTCCACCGATCCCGGCAGCATCACGGTATATCCGCTGGGATAAATCATGGAAGTAAAGTGGATCAATATCTCTGCCCGCCCCTTCATCCGCCCGGCGCGCTCCACATGCGTGACCTTCCCCTGGATGTAAGACCCCGCCGGCACGATCACGCGGTCGTTTACCACAAACGGAAACGCCGTCTCCGCATAAACCGCATCCCCCTCGCGCGCATTCTTGGTCGAGATCGCCTGTTTCAGTGACAGTGGAATCTTCGTTCCGGCCGGAATGGTAACGATATTGGGATCGACCACGGAGGAAGGCGCGCCCGGGGCAGAACTCGCAGTGACAACAGGAGTTGTATTTGAACCAGGATTGTCCGCCTTCGGCGCTTCCGCCGCCTGCCCCAAGGCCATCCCCGAAATAAGCAGAACCGTCAGAACTGCGCGCATCATGCACCTCCTGGGCGACCAGCCGCCACTATCAACCCGAGAATACACCCAACTACCGCCCTATGATGCACCACCATCAGACCAGGCTGCCTGCCGACCTCAGTGTCCTCCGTCCTAATAAATCAAATATTTCTTCCTCACCACCTCAAACTTCTCCAACTCCTCCTGCCAATCCTGAGCAATCCGCCGCGGATCTTTCCCCGCCAGCAGTCCATCGTATGCCGCCTGATTCACCAGCAACTCGGTGATCCGTCCAATCTTGAAATCAGCCGGATACAATTTTTGCAACGCCGCCGCCAGCTCAATCCCCAATTCCGGACCATCCAGCGCGTTCCGCTCGGTCAAAACCAGATTCACTCCTTCACATTTCTGCCCCGCATAATTGCTGGCGGAAGGCGTAAATGTCACCGGCACAAATCGAACTCCCGCGATTCCGCGCCCGTTTAAATAGGCCGCCAGTTCTCTGCCCTTCATCCACGGGGCCCCCAGCAGCTCAAATGGAGTATCCGTTCCTCGTCCCACCGAAACATTTGTCCCTTCAATCAGCCCCACGCCCGGATACAGCCCCGCCTCGGTCACGCTCCGCAAGTTGGGCGACGGATTCACCCACACCAGCCCCGTCGCATCAAACCAGTCCCCACGCTGCCAGCCTTCCATCGGCACCACGGTCAGCTTCGCGTTGATATTCCGCTCCGCGTTAAACATCTTCGCCAACTCACCCATCGTCATTCCCTGCCGCACCGGCACGTTCCCGTAATTGGTGAAATTCTCCCGCCCCGCATCCGACACCGGACCCTGCACAAATGCCCCCGTGATCGGATCAGGCCGATCCAGAACAATCACTTCAATTCCCGCCTGGGCCGCCCCCTCCAGAAAATATCCCAGCGTCGTCTCATAGGTATAGAAGCGGACGCCCGCATCTTGAATATCAAAGACGACGGCATCCAGAGTTCTCAGCACATCCAGTGGCGGCCGCCGCAGCGCATCCTTCGCGCCATATACGCTGTACACCGGAACCCCCGTCGCCACATCCTTGGTACTCGCAACGTCAGTCGTATCCAGCGTCCCCGTAACCCCGTGCTCCGGACTGAAGATCGCCTCCAGCGTTACTCCCGGGGCTTGCCCCAACACATCAATCGTCCGCCGACCATCGGCATCGATTCCCGTCTGATTGGTCAGCACCCCGATTTTCTTCTTGCTCCCTGCAATTTGCAGCACGTCGAACCCATGCGCCTCCAGGACATCAATTCCATTCTTCACGCTGCCATTGCGCGAACTCATGCGCCGCGCTGCGCTCTGCGCCTCGTTGTAGCCGGTAATACTCTGCCAGCGCAGCGCCTCTTTTTCGCTCGTCGTCAGCGGCATTGCCGCAGCCAGCGCCGTCGCCACCTTCGACCGCAATGCAATCGCATTGGACTTCCCTCGCGGATGCACCGCATTCGTCAGCAAAATAATGTAAGTCCGGGTCGTGGGATCGATCCACATCGATGTACCAGTGAAGCCCGTATGCCCATACCCTCCCACCGGCAGCAAATCTCCACGATTCGATGAGAACGGAGAATCAATGTCCCATCCAAACCCGCGCAACACTGGCGCCGCTGGAGGCTGCTCCGGCCGCGTCATCTTCTCCACCGACATGGCCGACAAAATTCCATCGCCCCCGTTCAGCAATGCCTGGGCGAATTTCGCCAGATCGTCCCCAGTCGAAAATAATCCTGCCTGCCCCGCCACGCCGCCCATCCGCCGCACCGTCGGGTCGTGCACCACGCCGCGCAGCATGTGCTCATTCTCGTCATACTGGGTCGGCGCAATCTTCGCCCGCCACAATGCCGGAGGCAGGTACCGCGTGTGCAGCATCTTCAGTGGCGCAAAAATATGCCGCGTCGCATATTCATCCAAAGTTTCCCCGGATACCCGTTCCACCATTTCACCAAGCACAATAAAGTTGACGTCACTGTAAGTGAACTTCGATCCCGGCGGATCATCCGGCGTCTCCGCCAGAGCCATCTGGTAAGCCGTCTGCTTCCCTGCCCACGCCGTTTTCAAATCCAGGTCCGGCTCGATCCCAGAGTAATGCGTCAACAACTGGCGCACTGTGATGTCATCTTTTCCATTCTGCGCAAACTCCGGCAAATACTTCGCCACCGGATCATTCAGCCGCACCTTTCCCTTTTCCACCAACTGCATTACCGCCGTCGTAGTCACAATCACCTTGGTCAACGACGCCACATCAAAAATCGTATCCGGCGTCATCACTTCGCGCCGTGGCTCCAAAGCCAGCGCCCCATAAGCCTTCCGATAGATCACACGCCCGTCGTGCCCCACCACGAGCACAGCCCCGGGAATCGTCGCGTCGTGAATCGCAGCGTTGATCACCGCATCCACCGCCTCCAGATGCGGAGCCGCAGCCTTCTTAGTTGAGTTTGAAGATGTGGAAACAGCCGCCCGCGCCGAAGTCGATGTGGGGACAGCAGTCTGCGGCTGCCCACTCTGGCTAAGCCCGGAAGCCTCGCCACCACCCTGCCCACTTGCCAGCGCCAAACCACTCACCAGCACCACCCCAACTGCAAACACGCGCACCACTCCCACCCCCGAAAAGATCCTTAAAGCCCCCATCCCTAACTCTGCTTGTGATTTCAAGATGCTCTGACTCTACCAACCCACGCGCCCTGACTCAAGAAACTCAAGTGTGGGGTACCACCTATGCCATATCATGGTTCTTTCGATGACCTCCGATTCCCCATCGCCCCTGCTCGACGCCTTCGAGCATCAAGACAAAATTTTTTCCTCCGCCTTCTCCATCCTGCAAGATGCCATCGCCCGGCGAAAAATCCCCTCTGCCTCCGTCGCCGTCACACATCAGGGCCGTCTGATCGCTCTGAAAGCCCTCGGCCACTTCATTCCCCAGGCAGATTCTCCCGTAGTGACCACCAGCACGCTCTTCGACCTCGCCTCCCTAACCAAAGTCATCGCCACCACCCCCATGGCCATGATCCTTTACGAACGCGGCCTGCTCGACCTCGACGCTCCCGTCACCGCCATCGTTCCCGAATTCACCAGCGATGCCGCAAAAGATCCCAGCCGCCGCGAAGTCACTCTCCGCATGCTTCTCGCTCACTCGTCCGGCCTGCCCGCCTATGAAAAGCTTTATTTAAACTTTCGCACCCGTGAGGAACTCCTGCACGCTGCTTTCACCACGCCGTTAACCGCCGATCCCTCGACCCGCGCCGAATACAGCGACATCGGATTCATCATCCTCGGCATTGCCCTCGAACGCCTCGCCGACGAATCCCTCGACCGCTTCTGCCACCGCGAAATCTTCGCTCCCCTGGCCATGACCAACACAACCTTCAACCCGCCCGCAGAACTCCACCCAAAAATCCCTCCCACCGCCGACGAAAGAAAAGAAGAAGAACATGGTGAAAAATGGGGCGCGGGCACTCCTGCCCGTGAAATGCCGGCAGCGCATGACCGGCCAAGCGCCAGCCAGCAAAGCACCGGCCGCCAAAAAATCATCCAAGGCGAAGTCCAGGACGAAAACGCCAGCATCCTCGGCGGAATCGCCCCGCACGCCGGGCTCTTCTCAACGGCCGCAGACTTGGCAAAATACGCTCACGCGATTCTCGGCGGAGGCCATCCCATCCTCCGCCCCCAAACCATCGCTCTCTTCACCCGCCGCGAATCCGCGCCCCCCGGCACAACTCGCGCACTCGGCTGGGACACGCCCTCAGTCCCATCGCAATCCGGAAAATATTTCTCCCCGCAATCCTACGGACACCTCGGCTATACCGGCACCTCTCTCTGGATCGATCCCAACCGCCAACTCTCCATCACCCTGCTCACTAACCGCACCTGGCCCGACTGCTCTAATCACTCCATAAAGACCCTCCGTCCCGAATTCCACGACACCATAATCGAAGCGCTCAAAACAGATTAAGCAGCAAACTCTCCTCTGCGCGCGTCCTCCGCGGCTCTTCTCAGCGGTCCCCCCGATCCAGGCTCTTAGCTGTGGATCGCTCACCCGCACAAACAGCTAAAATGAATGCGTCTCTCCAAGTCCCGAAAGGCCAGATTTGAAACGCACCCCGCCCACTCTCCGCCGCCTCCGCACCGAGCAGCCCAATGACGCCGCGCTCAACCTCGACCAAAAATCTTCCCTCGAGATCGCGGCCCTCATCAACGCCGAAGACGTCACCGTCGCCCTCGCCGTGACCCGCACCCTGCCGCAGATCGCGCGTGCCATCGATCTCGTCGCCGCCGCCCTCCGCCGCGGTGGGCGCCTCATCTACGTTGGAGCCGGAACCAGCGGACGCATCGCCGCCCTCGACGCCGTCGAGTGTCCCCCCACCTTCAACACCGACCCACGCTCCGTTCAATTCATCATCGCTGGCGGCAACAAAGCTCTCGCCTCCGCCTCCGAAATCAGCGAGGACGACTCCCAAGCCGGCCGCGACGAAATGTCCCGCCGCAAACCCACAAAGAATGACGTCGTCCTCGGCATCGCCTCCAGCGGACGCACTCCCTTCACCCTCGCCGCCCTCGAACTCGCCCGCCAGCGGGGCGCCCGCACCATCGCCCTCACCTGCAATCCCAACTCGCCTCTCGAACGTGCCGCCCATCTCTCCATCGTGACGCAGGTCGGCCCAGAAGTTCTCGCGGGATCTTCCCGCATGAAGGCCGGCACCGCCCACAAAATGGTTCTTAACATGATCTCCACCGCAGCCATGACCCGCCTCGGCTACGTCTATGGAAACTTGATGGTGAACGTTGCCCCTAAAAACGAAAAACTAATGCAGCGCGCCATCGCCATCCTGGAACGCGCCACCGGAGCCACTCGCGAAGCCGCAACCCACGCCCTCAAAGCCTCCGGCAACCTCACCCCCGTAGCTCTGGTAATGCTAGCCGCAAACGTCTCCCGCGCCGAAGCGATGGCAGCGTTGAAGAAAGCACAGTCGCATGTCCGCCAAGCGATAGCGCTGGCGAATTAGCCCGTGTGGCGCGGACGCCCTCGCCCGCGATTGCGTACAGCGATTTGAGTCGGAGTCGAGCAGCCCGGGGAGGGCACGACTTCAAGCCCTTGAGCCTGCCTGAGCGAATCCGAAGGGGTGCCGAACAAATTCAAGAAGGGTTCGGGCTTTAGCCCCTGAGGCAACACTACCTCTGACCGCAAGGCCGTGCCCTCTCGATTAGCCACCCCCACTCCCTTTCCCCGCTAAAATAAATCGTACTCACGAACCTAACCCAATGGATAAACTCGTAATCCGTGGCGGCTCCCCTCTTCTCGGCACCGTCCGCGTCAGCGGCGCAAAAAACGCCGCGCTTCCCTGCATGGCCGCCGCTCTCCTGACTGACGAGCCGGTCATCCTCGAAAACATTCCACAAGTTCGCGACATTCAAACCACACGCAACCTGCTCGCCGCCATGGGCGCCGAGGTCGAACTCGGCTACGGCCGCGCCCAGCACCGCACCACCATCCACTGCAAAAATCTCGCCGCCCCCGAAGCCTCCTACGAATTAGTGAAGACGATGCGCGCCTCCACCCTTGTCCTCGGACCGCTGGTCGCCCGCTGTGGCCGCGCCCGCGTTTCGCTGCCCGGCGGTTGCGCCATCGGACAGCGTCCCATCGACCTCCACATCAAAGGCCTCGAACTTCTAGGCGCAAAGATCACGCAAGAGCACGGCTACGTCGAAGCCACCGCCACTCGCCTCCACGGAGCGGAAATCGTCTTCGACAAAATCACCGTTACCGGAACTGAAGACCTGCTCATGGCCGCCACTCTCGCCGAAGGCGAAACCATTTTGCAGAACGCCGCCCGCGAACCCGAAGTCGCCGACCTCGCCGACCTCCTCAATAAAATGGGAGCGAAAATCGAAGGCGCCGGCACCGCCACCATCCGCATCAAAGGCGTCGCAAAATTAAAAGGTGCGAAGCACCGTATTATCCCCGACCGCATCGAAGCCGGCACCTTCCTCATCGCCGGAGCCCTCACCGCCGGCGACCTCAACATCGTCGGCTGCGACCCCACTCACCTCGACGCCATCCTCAGCAAACTCAAAGAGGCCGGCGTCAAAACCAAGACCACTGCCGACTCCGTCCGCGTCATGGGCGACAATCCCTTCACCGCCTCCGACCTCAGCACCGAGGAATATCCCGGCTTCCCCACCGACATGCAGGCGCAATTTATGGCCCTCGCCACGCAAGCGGAAGGCACCAGCATCATCACGGAAAATATTTTTGAGAACCGCTTCATGCACGCCCAGGAATTAGTCCGCATGGGCGCGAATATAAAAATCGAAGGCCGCCGCGCCGTAGTAGTGGGAAAAACTCCCCTAAGCGCCGCCGCAGTCCTGGCCAGCGACCTGCGCGCGAGCGCATCGTTAGTGTTAGCCGCCCTGGTAGGAGATGGTGAGACCATCATCGACCGCGTCTACCACCTCGATCGCGGCTACGAAAAAATAGAAGAAAAACTCCGCGCCGTCGGCGCCCAAATCCGCCGCATCGGCAACATGCTCCCCTGAGAATTGTTTTTATGATTGTCATCCTG
>JAUTWY010000266.1 GCA_030838305.1 Acidobacteriaceae bacterium | reverse complement strand
GTTCACAGAAGCGCCGAATTCACCAATTGCCGTGGGAGCTTCGCCAGTAGCGATTGCCACGGGAGACTTAAATGCGGATGGCGTGGGCGATCTGGCGGTGGCAAATCAAGGCGACAACACGTTATCGGTTTTGCTGGGCAGCACTACGATCGATGGAACGTTCGCGCCCGCGCCAGGGTCTCCGTTGCCGACGGCGAACACACCAGCAGGGGTGCAGCTCGGAAGTTTTGCGGGTGGCGCTTCGCCGGATATTGCGGTTACTAACCAAGGGCAAAGCACGTTGAGCGTTTTTCTGGGGCTTGGAGGGGGAACATTTCAGACCGGAGTGGAACTGAATACGGCCGCGAGTCCCGGGGCGCTGATCGTTTCGCAGCTTACCAGCAGCGGACTTCCGGATGTGGCACTGGTGGCGCAAGGATCGACGACCGGTCAAGGAGTGGTAACCGTTATTCAAGATTCGGCCGCGCTGGCGGCAGCGGGGAGCGGTTCGGGGCAAACTCCATATCCAGGCGCGGAATACATGGATATCGGTTTGAAGGTGAAGGCCACGCCGTCGTTGCATCCGAATGGCGAAGTTACGCTGCAACTGGAATTTGAAATTCGGGCGTTGGCGGGGGGAAATATAAATGGGATTCCCATTATTTCGAACCGCACGCTGACGCAAACGGTGCGGGTGAGAGACGATCAGCCGAGTTTGATCGGGGGATTGACAGATCGCGAGGAGACGCGCGCGATTACTGGGCTGCCGGGATTCGCGGAGCTTCCGGGGATTGGGTATGCGTTTGGCGGGCGAAGCAATAGTCGGACGGATACGGAACTGATGATTTTGATCACGCCTCACAGGTTGCGATCGCCACAGCATGAGACTGGGACGATTTTTGCGGGGCATGGCGAGCGTGGAGTTACACCGAGCACGCTGCCTTCGGAGCGGGTGCAGCCGCCATGATGCGGGTAGCGCAAAGAGGCCGGTGCTTTAGTCAGAAATATTTCCGGAAAAAATTAACGAGCGGTTATGGCAGGGGGTCGAAGACTACTACGGGCTGGTAGGTGCGGGGCACGACGGCTTCGGCGATGGCGATTAGTTTGTCTTGCTGGTTGAAAACGCGGAGCCGCGGCGGGCGAGGCTCGCCGCCGTCGAGTTGAGCGGTGGCGCCGGGGGGCGGCTCGACGCGGCCCGGTTGAATTTGCGCGACGGAAATATTAAATTTTGAGCCGTGCCGGACGCGGCGCTCTATGACCGGCAAGACATTCATGCGCGGGAAATTTGGCAGCAAATTTTCCAGGCGGATCAGGCACGACTCGATTTTGCCTTGACGCGCGGCGGCGGCCAGTTCTTCAAGTTGAACGGCTTGTTCCAGTGAAAATTCTCCCACGGCGGTGCGGGTAATTTCCGCGAGATGCGCGCCGCAGCCGAGCTTCTCGCCCATCTCATGAGCGAGAGCGCGAATGTAGGTGCCCGAAGAGCACTCGATGGTGAAGCGCGCGATCGGTCCGGCGATTTCCGTGAGACGGTATTCGAACAATTCCACTTCGACGGCTTTCAGCTCCACGGGCTGCTTTTTTCTGGCAAGTTCGTAGGCGGGACGGCCGTGGATTTTTTTGGCGGAAAAAGATGGGGGCATCTGGGCGAAGCGACCGACACGTTCGGCAGCGAAACGCTCTAGAGTGGCGGCATTGAGAGTGGGCGGGGAATCCAGGCCTTGGGCTTCGCCGTCGGAGTCGTAGGTGTCGGTGGCAAAACCGAAACGGAAGCCGGCGTTATAGCGCTTGCGGCGGCCATTGTAGAACTGCACGAGGCGGGTGGCTTTGCCTAGAAGCAAGACGAGGACGCCGGTGGCTAGTGGATCGAGTGTGCCGAGATGACCGATTTGCCGAAAGCCTACGAGATGACGGACGGCGTCCACTACATCGTGAGATGTTTTGCCTTGCGGTTTGTCGATGACGAGGGCGCCGTCGAAAGGCACCGGTTGTGGCTGCTGACGCAAGGATAACTTCCTATTCAGAGTTTGAAATTTGAATTGCTAATTACTTAGTTGGGAAGCAGACACACCAATAAGCTAACCCAAGACCCAGGCTGAAAATCGAGCCTGGGGCACCCTCCGCGTGGGTTAGTTCGGGGAGACGTTCGAAACGTGAAATTCCGGCGCGCTGACAATTTTATCAGCTTTGCGGAGGGGGATTCGGTTTCTTTACTTCTTTCAGGAGCTGTTCGATGCGCTGAACTTTTTCCTGGGAAAGATCCAGGGTGAAATGCAATTCGGGGACGCGGCGCAATTGCAGGCGTTCGATTAGTTCGCGGCGGATATAGCCGGCGGCGTGCTCCAGAGCTTTTATGGCTCCGGCTTGCTCCTCATCGGTGCCGTCGACGCTGACGAAGACGCGGGCGTGCTTCATGTCCTGCTGCACGCGAACTTCGTTGGCGACGACCAAGCCTTCAAGACGGGGGTCTTTGAGCTCGCCGACGAGCATGGAGTTGATTTCGTGAGCGATTTCTTCGCCCACTCGAAGGAGACGATGATTCGCTGTACTCATTTGCAATCCTGTAAGACGCTTACAAGTTTGAAGCAGTTTGAAGCACTTTAATCGGATGCGGCTGCGATAGCAAACTTTGCTTCCGGCCGGGTATTTCCCGAAACAAATATTTCGCCGACAAATATTTGTATTTCGCGAACAAATATTTTCTAAACAGAGGCAAAACAAATTCAAATTATCTCGACGCCATGGCTGACTAAAAGCGGGCCCAGAATATTGTCCGCTTCGGCCAGGACATGCTGCAAAGATTCCTGCACCTGATGTTCTTCGTTTGAAAGCGTGACCACGCCGACCACGGAACGCTGCCAGGTATCCTCGTGCTCCAGTTCCGCTACGGCGACATTAAATTTTGCGCGCAGGCGGTCTTTCAGGCTGCGGAGTACCTGGCGCTTGTCCTTGAGCGATTGCGCATGCTGGATGTGAAGCTCGAGAGTAAGCAGGCCGACGGGCATGCGCGGCTCCGGAGACGAAAGGTACGGCTACCTGCTGCGCGAGGTCGCAGCGGTATTGATGTTGCGTTCGGCGGCGGCTTCCGCGGCAGAAACCTTGGTTACCTGGAAGCATTCGAGAACATCGCCGACTTTCACGTCATTGAAATTGGCGATGCCCGCGCCGCATTCGAAGCCGGTGCGAACTTCGCTGGCGTCGTCCTTGAAGCGCTTCAGGGAACTGAGCTTGGAGGTGTAAATCACGGCGCCGTCACGCAGCACGCGAATTTGGCCGTCACGTTTGAGCACGCCATCGACGACGTAGCAACCGGCGACAGTGCCGGTGCCCTTGACGCGGAAAGTGTTGCGAACTTCGGCGCGGCCCAGGTAGGTTTCGGTGACGACCGGTTCGAGCAGGCCTTCCATGGCCTTTTTAATTTCGTCGGAAACTTCGTAAATGATGGTGTGAGTGCGAATGTCGACATGCTCTTGTTGCGCGAGGTCGGCGGCCTTGCGATCGGGACGAATTCCGAAGGCGATGACGATGGCTCCGGATGCGGAGGCGAGGAGCACGTCGTTTTCAGTGACGGCGCCGACGCCTGAGCCAATGATCTTGAGCTTCACCTGATCGGTGGAGAGCTTGGGCAACATTTCGCTGAGCACTTCGACGGAGCCTTGCACGTCAGCCTTGATGACGATGCCGAGTTCCTTGACGTCGCCGGCTTTCAGCTGCTCGTGGAGTTGATCGAGGGTGATGCGCGCACCGCTGCTGCGAGCCATTTGCGCGTCACGCTGCTTGCCCTGGCGGTATTCCACGATGTGGCGAGCCTTGGCTTCGTCAGTGACCTGGAAGTGGTCGCCAGCATCGGGCACGCCTTGCAGGCCGAGAACTTCCACAGGCGTTGAAGGAGGCGCGTCGATGACGGGACGGCCGCGATCGTCAAACATGGCGCGAACTTTGCCGAAGACCGAGCCGCAGATAAAAAAGTCGCCGGGTTTTAAGGTGCCATTCTGTACGAGGATGGTGGCGACCGGGCCGCGGCCTTTATCGACACGGGATTCCAAAACAGTGCCGCTGGCGGGAGCGTCGGGATTAGCTTTGAGTTCGCGAAGATCGGCAACCAACAAAATGGTTTCGAGCAATTTGTCGAGACCGATTTTTTGTTTCGCGCTTACTTCCACGAATTCGGTGTCGCCGCCCCATTCGGCGGGCATGAGGCCGTTTTCGGTCAGCTGGCGTTTGACGCGCTCGAGCTGCGCTTCCGGCTTGTCGATTTTGTTGATGGCTACGATGATCGGAACTTTGGCGGCTTTGGCGTGATCGATGGCTTCTTTGGTTTGCGGCATGACGCCGTCGTCTGCAGCGACTACGAGCACAACAATGTCGGTAACTTTCGCGCCTCGTGAACGCATGCGGGTGAAGGCTTCGTGACCGGGGGTGTCGACGAAAACCACGGCGCGGTCATTGACAACAATTTTGTAAGCGCCGATGTGCTGGGTGATTCCGCCAGCTTCGCCGCCTGCTACGTCGGCTTGACGAATAGCGTCGAGCAAACTGGTTTTGCCGTGGTCCACGTGGCCCATCACGGTGACGACGGGCGGACGAGGCTTGAGGCTTTCCTTGGTCTCTTCCTTGGCAACTTCCAGAACCATTTCTTCTTCGAGAGAGACTACGCTGACTACGCCGCTGAAAGCTTCGGCGAGAGTGGTGGCGGTGGGCACGTCGAGAGCCTGGTTGATGCTGGCGAAGACGCCGCGATCCAGCAAATTCTTGAGCAATTCTTTGGCGCGCACGTCGAGTTTTTCGGCGAGCTCGCGAATGGTGATGCCTTCGGTGATGGTGACTTCGCGCGGGGCGCGGGGCTCCGGCGGCGCAATGACGGCAACGGCCGAGCGGCGATCGCCCATGCCAGGGCGTTGACGAGTGGGATGAAGCTTGCGCTCGCCTTCCTGTTCGCGCTTGTCGGCAACGGGTCGTTGACGTTGAGGCGGCTTGCGCGTGTAAAGCGGCTTGCCGGGCTCGGCCTTGGGCGGAAGTTTTTCCGGGAAAGGCGGAGGAAGCATGCCTGGACGACCGGGAGCGCGAGGGCCGGGGCGGGTGCCTGTAGGCATGGGACCGCGGCGCTGTTCAAATGGGCGAGCTGGCGCGCTGCCAGGACTACCGGCAGGACGGGGCGTGAATGTTCTTCCCTGCGCGGGCTGCTGCTGCGGGCGCATGGGTTGGCCAGGGCGGGGACCTCCCGCAGGACGCTGGGCGCCCTGACCAAGGGGACGCGAAGCTCCATGTGTGGTGCTGGGAAGCGGGCCGCGGTTGCCTGTGGGCAGCGCAGGACGCGGGGGCATTCCAGGACGCGATGCAGGCGCTCCGGCACGCGATGTCGCAGCTGACGAAGGTGAAGATGAAGCGGCAGGGCGCACTGCTGGCGGCTGAGGACGCAAGCCCGATGGCGAGGGCACGACTGACCGCTGAGCAGCCGGGGCTCCTGATTGGGCGGCTGGCGGTTGCGGGCGAAGTGGTGTTGCTGGCGGCGCGGACGGACGAAGTGGGGCACCAGGTTGCGGCGCAGCCGGTCTGACGGCTTGCGGCGCCGGCGCTGCGGGTGGAGCGGAAACGGACGGCGCTGCCGGCGTAGCTGAAACTGGGGCGGCTGGCGGAACAGGTTTCGCCGCTGGAACCGCTGCTGGCGTGGGAGCCGCAACGGGCGGTCTAACTGGTGCCGGAGCTGATGGCGCTGCTGCCAGAGGCGCGGGCGCAGTGGGAGCAGGCCGGGTGCGTGCTGATCGTGCGGCCGCTTCTTTTGCCTGGGCTTCGGCTTTCGCGGCATTCTGTGTGGCGGATTCGTCTTCCGATTCGCCTTTAATTTTTGCGCGAACTTTTACGGCGACGTCTTCGGGGATAGAGCTTGAGTGAGTCTTCTTCTCCGTGACGCCATAGCCGGGCAAAAGATCGATGATAGCCTTGGCTTTGACTTCCAGTTCGCGGGCCAACTCGTTAATACGGACTTGATTTGCTTCGCTCAGGACTTAGCCTCTTCCGGTTGCTCCGCATCGCCCTGGGCAGATTCGGTAGCATCCTCTGTTGCAGTAGCATGTTTTGATTTTTCAGAATGTGTCGAGCCAGTGGACTCGGCGCTGGGTTCGTCTGCATTTCCGGCGGTTTCACTTTCGGCCGATGCGTTTGCTTCGGTTTCCCCCGAAGCTTCTTCCACGGTGGTTTCGGCTTCGGTGGCTTCGGAAGTTCCTTCGGCAACTTCCTCTTGAACTTGTTCGCCTTCAGGGACCGCTTCAGAACCCTCAGCAGCTTCGACGGCTTCCGCGCCTTCTTCGGTCGCGACGGCCGCTTCGCCACCACCTTCGTAGAAGCGATTCACGGCCTGATAAATCTTGTCGACCATTTTTTCGCCGATGCCGGGAATTTCCATCAACTGCTCGGGAGTCATGGCAGCGAGGGCTTCGACGTTGTTGATGCCGGCAGCTTCCATCTTTTCGATGGTCTTGGCGCCGACGCCGGCTAGAGAAGTGAGCGGCGTGAGAGGCGCGGTAAGGCGCGTCATCTGGTCTTCGATTTCGCGGCGCTTTTCTTCTTCGCTCTTAATGTCGATATCCCAGCCGATTAACTTGCTGGCGAGACGGACGTTCTGACCTTTTTTGCCGATAGCCAAAGAGAGTTGCGAGTCTTCGACGATTACCTCGAGCTTGTGGGCTTCCGGGTCGGTGATCTGCACGCGCGTGACTTTCGCGGGGCTCAAGGCTTTTTGCGCGAAGGCCACGGTTTCTTCGCTGTAGGGAATAATGTCGATTTTTTCGCCGCGCAATTCGCGAATGATGGATTGAACGCGCATGCCCTTCATGCCTACGCAGGCGCCGACGGGGTCCACGTCCTTATCGCGGCTGGCGACGGCAACTTTGGTGCGCTCGCCGGCTTCGCGGGCGGCAAAGCGGATTTGCACGGTGCCATCGTAAATTTCGGGTACTTCCATTTCAAAAAGGCGCTGCACGAGAGAGGCATCGGCGCGAGAAACGATCACCTGCGGACCTTTGGCGGCGCGGTCGACCATTTTGATGACCACGCGGAGACGCTCGCCGATGTTGTAGGTTTCCAGCTTGGATTGTTCACGTTTGGGCAGGCGAGCCTCGGTGCGGCCCATGTCGACGATTAAGTCGGGGCCTTCGGCGCGCTTGACGATGACGGTAATGAGCTCACCGACGCGGGTGTGATATTCGTTGAAGATGGTGTCGCGCTCGGCTTCACGGACTTTTTGCAGAATTACCTGCTTGGCGGTTTGAGCGGCGATGCGTCCCAGCACTTCGGTGGGCTTGGCAAGAATAATTTCCGAGCCGACTTCCACCTCGGGATTTTTTTTCTTGGCGTCGGTGAGGCTGACTTCCTTGTTGGAGTCGGT
>JAUTWY010000249.1 GCA_030838305.1 Acidobacteriaceae bacterium | reverse complement strand
AATCTCATCACCAACATCACGCCGCAGGATGCGCCCCAACTTTTCGAGGCAACGCCGCCCGCCTTCAAGATTGCGATTGGAAACAAGGCGCAGGCAACGCGCATGTGCACCAACTACGCGGACGGCGGACCCGGGGAAGTTTTCGGAATCCTGGGGAGCATGGGTTTTCTGGAAGTCGCAGCCAATCGGGGTTCAGCATTTCAGTTGCTGGGGGCGGGCAAAGGCAGCGAAGTCAATGTCGTGATGGAGGGGCGGTGAGGCAGCATTTAGCATTCAGCCCGTTAGCTCAAGGGCAACAAGGACCTGGGGCATTTGGGTTTGCTAAGTGCTAAGTGCTGAATGCTAAGTGCTGTTCTTCGGATGGACGTAGCGATCCATCTCCGCTGTCCACTTCAGGAATCGCCACAGGCTGGTTCGTTCTGTCCACAAGAATTCCCAGAATTCCAGGAATCCAATCTGGGTCATTTTGACGCCGGTGTAGGTCTCGATCCGCCATAGCAGATAGGGACTGCGCCACGGAGTAATCCGGTGGCCACGGGTGGAGTTCCAAATAAAGCGCAGCATCGTCCGCATCGGGTTCCAGTATAGCGCCAGGAGGCGGCGCGCGAACTGAAAGCACGGTGGAGGGACGGGCGCTCCACCGGAAGGAAAGATCACGCGGTCATTTGGTGATCTCGACGCTGGCGCGGGTGTTTTCCCACTCGATGCGCAGCGCGCATTTGCTGCCCGCCTGGTCGAAGGCGATGGTGAAATTCTCGACCGGTGCAGAAGTTTTCGAAACAGTCATCGGCACACGCACCAAATCTTCCTTTTCTCCGGGATAGTCCGTTCCCCACTCGCCCGTTTTCTTGCTGATGACCAACGACCATGCATCGGCCTTCGGTGCAGTAAAGATGGTGTAGCTGCCCGCGGGCACAGCCTTGCCGCCCACCGTCACATTCGTATCGGTAACGAAGGTAGTCGCATCATTCGCGCCGGTGCGCCAAATCTGTCCGTATGGCACGAGCGCCTTCTCGCTCGCCTCGCCGAAAATCTTCCGTCCTTTCGCTCGCGGACTGGAATAATCGATCTTTATGGTCTTGCCGTCTGAAAACTTGCAAGCCGCGCTGGCCGGCGGACTGGGCCTCTTGGATTTGTCATCGGACATGTTCATTTGCGCCGCAGCGAACATTGCGACCGCGAAGAGTGAGACTGCGATTAAGGCGAACTTCCTCATTATTCTGTTCCTCCTGAGATAGCAGTAGCATTTAGCAATTAGCATTGAGCTAGGAATTTCACACGTCGCTCCATCACCTGGCTGACACGAGAAAACCCTATCCGCAGGGATCTGGTGCTTTTGAGCTGACTGCTAACTGCTGAATTATACCTACATCCCGATTACAATTGTCCATGGCCGTCTTCAACGAAAAGCAGGAAGAACTGGAGCACTTCGAACAGCGCATGGGCGTGCCTCGCGGACGCCTCGCTGTCACCATGGACCTGGTCACCGACGCGATGGCCCTCGTCGGGCAGCATGGCGTCTACTGCCAGAGCCAGCGCTGGCCGGGCAAGCCGGTCATGGATGTGCAGCTCATCATGAAAAACCTTACCGACGCCAAAGAGTTGATTCAAAGCGTAATGGAAGAACTGAAGCCCAAAGCCTGATTTCCTCTGGAGACGCGGGCTTGCGGCCCGTCTCTTGCCGCGTTCAAAGGAGACGGGGCAAGCCCCGTTTCTACGAGGATTTCGTGATGGGAAACCGAAGTTTTCCTTCACGCCTCCTGCCCAGATCGTAAAAGGCGGAAACGACTTACAATCCAGAGTATGGAGCGCAAGATCTTCTGGCTCTCGTTCACCGTGCTCGGGCTCGCCGCCGATTTCATTCTGCCGCTCTGGTGGGCTTTGGGTGCGACCATCCCCATCGGATACATCTCCTGGTGGCTGGCTTACCGCAGCGGCTGGTTCGAGTGAGTCCCAACTGAGATAGGTTTCACGTCCACGAAAGAAACGGACTTCTAGCGCCCAACTTTTTGGTCGAAAAAGTTGGCCATGATTTGAAGCGCCTCGGCTGTCTCGGGAAGGTTGAAGTTGTACCAGAAAGAGTGGGGGAGCGCCTCAAAGACGACCAGTTGCGCATCGTCACCGGCATGGAGCAAGGCGCGATGAAACGTGGCCGTATCACTCAAGAGGAGATCGCGCGTGCTGGTGACGAGCAGGGTGGGGGGCATACCGCGCAGGTCGGCAAAGATGGGCGAGAGGACCGGGTCCTTGCGATCGGTTTTGCCCACGTACGGATCGTCGGGTAAATGGCTCGGATCGACCGGTTCCAGTTGCCCGGGAAGACCCTTGAGAGTGAACATCTGCCGGGAGTCGCCGACGCGGCTGAAGTCGGCAAGGCCGGAAAAAATTCCGAGCGCGGCGGGCAGCGGGAGTCCGAGTTGTCGGAGGCGGACCGCAACTTCGGCGGTCAAGATGGCTCCCGCCGACGTGCCATAAATTCCAATGTTGCGCGGCTTGTACGTTTTCAACAGCTCTCTATAGACCGCGACAACATCGTCTACAGCAGCCGGGAACGGATTCTCCGGGGCGAGACGATAGTAGACGGAGACGACTTTAATCCTGGCGAGATTCGCGATCGGGACACCTTCAATCAACGAGCCGGAGTCGGAGTTGAATCCGCCACCGTGCAGATTGATGAGCACGCGATTGTTTACCGGAGCGGAGAGCGGCGTGATGATGTCGGTGCGGACGCCCGCCGTACTGGTTTCCTCCACATTGACGGGATAACGCGTGCGCGCCTCGGCGGAGTCTTGCTTGCGCCAGGCATCGGTGCGCGTGCGGCGTTCGGCAAGCGTCTCCGGCCCCGCTTTCTGCTGGTTCAGCGATTCTCGGTTGAGCGATTCTAGCCACTTCCGCGCTTCAGGACTGATGGTCGCCGCCGTCGGAATGACGCGCGTGACATGCGCGGTGCCGTCGGGGTCGAAGGTGGCGGAGTCCTGTAGAGCAGAGTTGGGTTGGGCGGTGAGAGTGGAGGCGATTGCAAGCACAGCAGAGGCGACGACGCACAGTCGGCGGAGGATCATGCGGATAGTTGTAGCAGATGTCGCGCCGGATTTGCCTGGTGGAGAGCCGGGCGTCCCCGCCCGGCCGGATAGACACAGATCCCTCTAGTGGATGAATCGACTCCTCATTCCTACGCCAGCGTATACTTGCCCCGCTCAATCGTCTTCTGCGCAATCTGCTGGCGCAGCGCAATCGTGTTGAACGGCTCGTGCTTGGACAACCTCCGCACAATCGCCAGTTGCGTCCGCAGCATGTCACCCTCCGCCACGTCGGCCATGACCTTCTTTGCCGCCGCTTCGACCTTCTCCAGCGCTTGCGTTAGATAGACGCGCGTCATCGCAATCGGCAGCGCAGCCGCCGCTTCTCCCTGCTTGGAAGAAGAAACGCCCTCGACCATCTTCTGCGCGCGCAACACGGCCGATTCCATGGCGTAAATCTCGATCGTCATATCGGCGATCGCGCCCATCACTTCCTGCTGATCCTGGATCGTCTGCATATATTTCTGCGTGGCTGCGCCGGAGACGAACAGGCCAAGCTTCTTCGCCTGCGCGACCAGCTTGCGCTCTTCTGCCAATGGACCCTCGATCTCCTCGCCGAGCGACGGACCGCTCAGCACTTCGTCCATCAACTTCTTAATCGCCGGCATCAGCGGCAACTGCCCGCTCATCGCCCGTTTCAGCAGGAATCCCGTGATGATTAGCCGGTTGATTTCGTTCGTGCCCTCAAAAATGCGGTTGATGCGAGCATCGCGGTAAGCCCGCTCCGCCGGATACTCTTCCACAAACCCGTAGCCGGCATAGATCTGCACCGTCTCGTCGACGACGTAATCGATCATCTCCGATCCCCAGACTTTCAGGATCGAGCACTCCACCGCGTATTCTTCGATCGCCTTGCGCCGCTCTCTTGCGGCGTCGGGGCTCGCTGAGTCGATTTCCGAAAGCAGCGCATCCATCATCCCGACCGTGCGATAGACGAGCGACTCGCCGACGTAGATCAGCGTCGCCATGTTCGCAATCTTTTCTCGTACCAGCCCGAAATCGCCGATCGTCTTGCCGAACGCCTTGCGCTGTTTGGCGTAGGCCACGGCACTCTCCAGCGAAACCCGCGCTCCGCCCACGCACATTGCGCCGAGTTTGAAGCGTCCTACGTTCAGAATGTTGAAAGCGATGACGTGGCCCTTGCCAATATCGCCGAGCAGATTTTCGACCGGCACCTTGCAGTCATTCAAGATGATGGGGCAAGTTGAAGATCCGCGAATGCCCATTTTGTGCTCTTCCGCGCCGACGGAAAATCCCGGAAAAGTTCTTTCGACCAGGAATGCCGAAAACTTCTCGCCGTCAATTTTCGCGAACACCGTAAACAGGTCGGCAAAGCCCGCGTTGGTGATCCACATCTTCTCGCCGTTCAGGATATAGTGTTTGCCGTCGGGGGAAAGCACGGCTCGGGCGCGGCAGTTGAGGGCGTCGGACCCGGAAGTCGCTTCCGACAAAGCGTACGCGCCCACAATTTCTCCCGCGGCCAGTCGCGGCAGATATTTCTTCTTCTGCTCTTCGGTGCCGAAATAAACGATCGGCAACAAGCCGATGCCGCTGTGCGCGCCCCAAGTGGTCGCGAACCCAGCGTACTTGGCGATGTGATCGGCGATGATGGCGGCGGT
>JAUTWY010000216.1 GCA_030838305.1 Acidobacteriaceae bacterium | reverse complement strand
ACGGCGGGTCGCCATTGCTGCGCGCCGACTTTGACGAGATCACCGATTCCAACTCTGGCCTTTGGTTCCTGACTGGCCTTAGTGAGATGGCAGAAGCCCTGGGCCGTGCGGGGCGGTTCGTCGATGCACTGGAAACTGTTGAGAGAGGCATCGAGCGGTCCCAAAGAGGCTGGCTCGCACCCGAGCTACTGCGTATCAAAGGCGAGCTTCTTTTGTTGCAGGGCACTGCCGGAATCACAGAAGCAATGGAGGACTTCCGGCAGGCGCTCGATGAGGCTCGTCGGCAAGAGGCGTTGTCTTGGGAGTTGCGCGCGGCGACGAGCCTCGCCCGCTCGTTGAGCCACCAAGGCCGCACAGCCGACGCCTTTGCCTGCCTCCGACCGACCTACGGTCGGTTCACGGAGGGCTTTGGTACCGCCGATCTTATCGCGGCGAAACGACTGTTGGATGATCTGGGAGATCATACGAGGCCGCCTCCTTAAGAGGCGGCGCTCGAGATGCTTGCCGGCAAAAGGCGCGAAAAAAGACCTGCAGACAGTCGGCCTGGCTCGCAATGAGGTTCTGGAACCGATGTAAATTCTGGACTTGCCATATTCACCTGTTTGGTTGGTACCGACGAGGGTTGACCGGACCGCTAATTCCCACCCTGTGCAGCGAATGGCATCCATTTTTCTCCATCGAATTCAACGATCTGCAACTGGCGAATGAGGTTATAGTCTTCTGGGGAGTTTTCGTAGGATAATCCGGGAAGGCCTAATGCCAGGGAGATACTCTTCAGGTTCGTCGCCTGCTTCATAACGTTCTCGCGCGTGAGATCGTCTCCGCAGCGTTTCAGGATCGTTTCCATCAAGTCGCCAACCATGTAGCCTGTCGAGTACGCCATCTCGTCCGGATTCACCCCCGGAAGATACGTCTTAACGAACTTCAGGTAATCCTTGACGTCCTTGTCATTCGACCATCTTGGATCGTTAGGATCTTTCTGCCACAAAGCGCTAATTAGACCCTTCGCATTTTGTACGCCAGCGGGCCTAATCACTTCGCCAATCGACCCGGAGATCGATGGAGCGATCATTCTCACATTCCATCCCATCTCTCGCGCACGTCGTATCGATTGGGACGCAAACTTGGTGACCGCTGCATTGAAGAAGAGGTCCGCGCCGGACGACGAGAGCTGGGCAACCTGCGAATCGATAGTAGGTGACCAATATTCGTAGCTGGCCACCTTTACAATCATCGTGTCGGCCTTGTCGCCAAGGCCAGAACGGAGTCCGGCGAGGTACTCACGCCCAAGTTCGTCGTTCGGGTGCAGCACAGCGATCTTCGCATTTGGCCAATTCTCAGAATCAGCTTTCCGAAGATCTGACCTTCGGTATAGAAGGGAATAAAGAGACCTGTCGACCAGGGTGAGTGCTTCGGATCGTTGAATTTTCGACTGCCCGAGATTTGAAGTAGCTGCGGCACGCCTGCCTTATTCAGATAGGCTTGAACAGCAACGCCGGTCGGCGAACCGGCCGAACCGACAATCGCCAAAATACCCTTCTCCTCGACCAGCTTGCGTATCTGCTCGAAGGCTTTCGGCGGACTGTAAGCATCATCAAGCGATATGAGCTTGATCTTGCGACCGTTCACTCCGCCCTTTTCGCGATTCACCTTTTCGAAGTAGGCGAGCGCTCCCCGCCCCAGTGCAGCAGCTGCCGAAACAGGACCGCTATACGGCACCGTTTGCCCGAGCTTGATCTCTTGATCGGTTACACCGGGACCGTATTTTTTGTCGCTCGATTGGGCCGAGGCACTGCCGCAGCTCACCACAATCGCCAGTGCAAGAATGGCTAATCTCTTCATACAGCACCACCCTCAACGATTGCTACCGCAGCGAGGGTCCGCATCGCGAGATCCACTATCGTTGAAGTGCACTTCTCGTACCATCGGATAGCATAGCTCGCCAGGCGGCAACTTCATAGCCCGCCAAAAACCACCGTTCATACGCTGTGTACGCCTGAAATCGTCCATTGGTGAGTTCAAGCCGTCCCAGCGCGCTGCCTCATCATGGCTCTTCAAATGATATGCGCCGCCCGCAGGAATTTGGAAGACGACCAGAGTCTGGCTTTGCGCAAGGACTGCGCAGTAACCGTCTAAATGGAACAATAATGAACAAGATCGTCCGAAGCAGGTCCGCTACTCCATACAGCATCGAGAGGAGCAAGTTACATGTCCTAACCTGCATCGTTGCGACGACCTTGCTTGCTGTGTTTGGCGGGAACACCCCAAGTTTGCTGAGGAGAGATGTCGGAACCAAGGTGCGTATGCGGTATATCAACCCGTGCCGACGCGTTAACTGCGGGCCGCCCCGCCCTTCTTCAAATCGGCCAATGCGTCTGCGAACGAACGCGATTCCGGGATCGATGGCCACGCTCGAACGCCGGTGGTGCGGCATTACTATCCGAACGAACCCGCGGCGGACGCTTAACTTCATTGTTGGCCAGAGAACATTCGTGGAGCACGAAATGGCACAGTTATCCGATCCCGATGGATCATTGCTTCTTCGCGAGTTGGACCACAGAATCAAAAACGAGCTCACTTCGCCGCTTGCCAATTCGGAACCTGTCGACACGTGCCGCC
>JAUTWY010000207.1 GCA_030838305.1 Acidobacteriaceae bacterium | reverse complement strand
CCCTGCAATGGGCCAGCAGTGGCGGGAAAATCTGTCGAACTGGTGGCTCCGGTGAGTAGTGCACCGCCGGCTGTATCCACCGCAATCGCCGCTCCGCTGTCGTTCCCAGTTCCTCCGAGGTATGAAAAATAGGTGAGAGCTACGTCGACCGGAGTTCCGGTCGTGGTCTGTGTGGGGTTGCCTAGTCGGGCCACGTAAGCATCGGTGGGCGCCGGCGCTGCAATTGCAGGACATGGCGGCACGTTGGGCGGAGTGACGGGAGGCGTATCCAGGCACAACTGGAACGGCGCTATTCCCGTGGGAATGACGAAATCGCTCGAATTTGTGGAGCCGGTGACATAAATGTTAGCGGCGCCGGAATCAATCGCAATTGCCGTGCTCGAATCCGTTTGGGTTCCCCCAAGGTACGTCGAGAAAAGCAACTGGGTGCCGGCTTGTGCATTGGGGTTCAGCTTGGCAACGAAAGCATCCGTAGGAAACGGCGTAGGGAGTTGCGTATTCGAACATGGGTTTGGATTGGCGAGGATGGTCGGCGGAGGCGTATCCAGGCACGGCTGGTAAGCGTTGAGGATGGGAAAATCCGTTGATTGGCTACTGTCGCCGAACTCGCCCTGGCCGCTATTGAAGAAATTTGTGGTGCCGCTGAAGTACATGTTGCCGGTGGAGTCGACAGCGATACCGCCACCCACAGCAACCGTGCCGGACGACACCAGGCCGCCACCGAAATACGTGGAATAAGCGATGCTTGCCACACCCGGCGCCTTGGTATTCACCTTGGTCACGAAGAACTGGATTGAGGCGTTGGGCGCGACTTGAAAGGGTACCGGCAACTCGGTCGCAGGAAAGTCGACGGGCACGGGTGAAACCGCGGGAGCGTCGTTGGAAGTGGTAGTGCCGGTGAGGAATACGTCGCCGTTGGCATCGATCGTCATCCCACTGGCTTGGTCGTTGCCATTGCCGGAGAGGTAAGAAGAATACGTCAGAGCCGAGCCCGAGCTATTGAGGACGCTGACGAAAACCGAAGTGCAAGTGATGGACGCGCACTGGGTGCCCTTCGTCTCGGGCGCGGTCTGATAAGGAATGCCGCTGGTGGGAAAGTTTGCGGAACTGGTGTTGCCTACGATGTAAGCGTTACCGCCGCCATCCACCCCGATGCCGACGCTGGTATCCGATCCCGTGCCCCCGATAAATGTCTCATAGGCCACCACCGGCGGTTGCGATGGACTGATCTTGGTTACGAAGATGTGGCTTGGACTCGAGGATGAGAGAGAAAGACTTGAGGGAATCAAGGTTTGGGTCGGGTTGGGAGAATCAGTAAATGAGTTTTCCGGCGAGCCCTGGGTCGTGCCAACAAGGTAGATGTTTCCGGCGGGATCGATGGCGACCGAAGGCGAAGTTTCCGAGCCGCTGCCGCCAAAATAAGTGGCGAAAAACAGGACGGGGTCAATGACCAGTTCGCGGCTGCGGTCATACGGTCCAATCGCGAAACCGACGCGATTGCCGGCGCGCAGAACGAAGTGTCCGGCGACCGGAATACGGCGAACTCCGTCGCGCTGGTAAATCTGAGGCGCTTGCAGACGCAAGGCACCAGTATTCTTGTCAGTGAGAAGCAGATCGCCGGCATTCAATTCCAGCTTGTCGACACCCTCAAATTGCAATTCGGCTTGCGCAGGATCAGCGCCGGGCGCAACTTTGAAATCATATTCCAGATGGCCCTGGCTTCCGTAGAACAGAAGATCGATTCCACGATAAACATTGTCGTAGTGAACTCCAGCAAACTGCGGAATGGCGCTGTGCCACTTTTTCGGATCATTGCCAATCAGGTAATTGCTCTTGCCCGGCAACGGATCGCTTCCGGCGGTAACGGCGGCGGGGTTCGCGCCCACCAGTTTCATGCGGACGAAGTGTCCGCTTCGCGCCTGCGTCGAATGGCCTCCGTGAAAGCCGAGCACCGCACCCGTCGCGTCCAGGAAGAGACTGTAGCCCGCGCCTCTCGCGATGAATTTCACGCCCGGGTTCGCCTGCCCCTGGTTAGGCTCGAAGATTAGCGGAAGCTGACCGAGAATGGCGCGTGCGTCCGAATTGGCATGCGAATTGGCATGCGAAGAAGATCGCGAGGCGGTTGGAATCGGAGAGGCTGCAACCTGAGCAACGGGCTTCTGGGCGTACCGGCGGGAACCTAATCCAAGCAACACGGCACCCGCTAACAGCAGCACAAACATTGACCCAAGGGCACGCCTCCAGAGCAGGCTGCTCCCAGAAGTCCTTCCCAACCGACGGCCATTTCCCATTACGCATTTCCTCCGATTTACACCGCGAATCACACCGATCATTTGGAGAGAGTAGAAACGACGCGCGAGCTAGTACCCCGGCGCCGGCGAAACCGCCCGCTGCTGACGTGTCATAAGGAACTGGCGGAAAACAAACAACTACTTAAACATCTGACGGATAGCCAAGTCAAGCGAAGGACGCTCTCGCGCGCTCTCCCCCGAGGTGTCAGATGCGTCGTGGGGCAAAGAAAGATGCCGCGGCGGAGCTCGAAAGTGGCGTGACGAAGTTAGAGCCAGGAAGTAGCGCCGTCAATTTCCAGCAATGCTGCCGAGCGAGCATTGACCGAATCAGTTCATGGAGCCTTTTTGCTCTTGCAAACGGCTGGCAATTCTATACATTGGAGGGACCAGGCCCTGCCAAGCGTCGGTGAGGCCCTGCCTTCCCAGCCTGAACGTTGATTCCGTACGGTAGTGGCTCGGCTTTCGTTAAAAAGAATGCTTTCGGAACCAACACTGCGGATGCAAACCGACTCTCAGGAACGGCGGTTGATGCGGCGTTTCGATATGCGCCTGCCGGCAGTGGTTCGCCTCGACCAGGAAAACGAATTCCACACCGAAACTCAGAACGTGAGCGCGCGCGGAGTTTTTTTTTACCTTGACCGACCGCTTCCAGCGGGAACTTCGTGTGAAGTCACGCTCACCTTTCCACCGCACATTACTCTGACTGATGCGGTCCGGGTGCGATTTACGGCGCGCGTGATCCGCTCGGAGTCGCCGCTACCCTCTTTGCGCGTCGGAACCGCTGCCCTGATCGAGAACTATGAATTTCTCCGGTCCGGAGGAAATGCGGATCTTCTAAGCGCGTTACAGCAGGAGTGGAAAGCGTCGAATTGAGGAGACAGCAATCAGCGATTAGCACTTAGCCAGCGTAGGTTGGTTTGAGGCTACTGGCCGGAATGCTAATTGCTAACTGCTAATTGCTCTTCTTCCCGCCTGTGTCCAAGTCCTTCCTCTGCTGCCGCAAGCGGCTATAACGGCGCACCATGCTGCCGATGTAAAGAGCGTGAATCAGCCATGTGGCGATGTAGGCAGCGTAGAGGAATTTGATGGAATTCATTGCGAACCTACTGTCCCATGACTCTTGTCTAGGGGATGCTTCGCGGATGCGGCCAGCGGAGAGGGACCTTGATCGCCGAGCAAAGACTCGAGCGCTTGCGCTTCCTCAACTTCCCGCTGCAACCACTCCAGCCGGTAGCGAGCCCAACCGATCAGCAAGGCCAAGCAGGAGAATGCGAGCCAATTGATGAGCAGCACATGCAACATCCGCGGATCAATCGAGCCGCCGCCACCGATCACCGGTTGGGGGTGCTGGGTGCGAAAAAACCAAATCGAGAAGTAGACCAGAGGCACATCAAGCGCGCCAAAGATGGCGAGTACTGCCGCCAGCTTCGGAGTTTGGGAGCTCTCAGAGAAGCGCCGCAACACCAGGTAACTGACATAAATCAGCCACAGGACCAGAGTGGTGGTGAGGCGAATGTCCCAAGTCCACCAGATGCCCCACACGGGGCGCGCCCATATCGGTCCGGTCACCAACACCACCGTGCAGAAAACGACACCCACTTCCGCGGACACGACGGCGACCGCGTCCGCCCAGGCATTCTTTCGGACCAGGTAAATCACGGAAGCAACCAGATTCACGAAGAACAATAAAAATGCAGTCCATGCGGACGGCACATGGTAGTAGAAGATGCGCTGCACGTCGCCCATGGTCCGCTCCATGGGAGCAATCCAGATTGCTTCATAGAAAGCGTAAGCCAGCAGCAGCGCCGTGAGAACCGTGAGGATGGGAAAGGCCTTTTTCATTCTGCCTGCAGGACGGTCTCGAATAATGCCAGACAAGCAGTAGTAAACACCACATCGTAGGTGAGAAGCAATACGATCCAGAAGCGCGCGGCTCCGTCTCCAGTGAGGATGATGCGCGTGGCCTCCACCATCGATTGCACGGCGGGAATTGAGATAGGAAACAGGAGTAGTGGCAGCATGATTTCGCGGCTGCGCGTGCGCAACGACATGGCGGCGAAAAAAGTTCCGTTCACCACCAACGCCCAGGTTCCCAGCAGTGCAACCGGGATTAACTGCCACGCGGGACCGAGCGCGCGAAGATTGTAAAAGATCATGAACAAGGGAGCCATCAACGCTTCCAGCAGGCTAACCAGAATAAAATTTCCCAAGACCTTGGCTATGAACAAGGCATTCGCCGGGGCGGGAGAGACGCGGTACGCGTCGAGCACCTGATTGCGCAACTCCCGAGCCCAGGTTTGATTGAGGGCGACCACGGCGGCGAACAGGAATGCGACCCAGATCAGGCCGCCCGCAATTTGCCGCGACTCCTCCGCGTTCGGATCGAAAGAAAAACTGAAGATCACCACCACCAGCAAGGAGAAAAATAGCATGGAGTTGATGGCGTCTTTGGAGCGCCACTCCAGGCGGATGTCTTTTGTGAGCGTCGCCAAAGTGATGGAACGGAGCGAACTCATGGTGCCTCCGCTCCCGAATGACCTGTGCCCAACTGGCGGGTGCGGTCTACGATCTGCC
>JAUTWY010000153.1 GCA_030838305.1 Acidobacteriaceae bacterium | reverse complement strand
ATGCCGGGTGTCTCGAAGGCCTGCAACTGTTCTATCGTTACGCGTCCGAGATCGGAGCGTTGCCCTCTGCGCCGGAAATTGATTTTCTAGCAGCCGCGAACGCTGTAATTGTCTAGCGCAATCTTCAACCCACGCTGTACACTCCTCCAAACGTGAATGCTTTTCCATGTCCATCCGCTGCTCGCGGTTTCTATCTGGCGGCAATTGCGCCGTTTGGGCGGCCCAGGTCTAGTCTTGTTGGGAGTCGCTGACAACTCCGTGATTCCCCTGACGGGCAGCATGGATGTGTTAACCATCTGGCTCGCCGCCCGTCATCGCGAGCCCTGGCCTTACTACGCGCTGATGGCTACGCTGGGCGCCGTCATCGGCGGTTACATTACTTATGCCCTGGCGCGCAAGGGCGGCAAAGAAACTATGGAGCGCAAGCTTTCGAAGAAGAGGGCCACCCAGGTCTCCCAGGCATTTGAACGCTGGGGATTCTTCGCTGTCGCCGTTCCCGCTCTGATGCCCCCTCCGTTTCCCTTCGTTCCATTCTTATTGGCGGCGGGCGCCATGCAGTACTCGCCAAAGAAATTTCTAGGAGCTCTAACCCTTGGCCGCGGCATTCGTTACTCCATCGCCGCCGGCCTGGGATACGTCTACGGCAACCATATACTGCGTTTCTTCTCTCGTTACGACAAGCCGGCGATAGCGATACTCGTCGGCCTGGCAGTGATAGGCGCCGTGCTTTCGATCGTCCAATATCTTCGTATAAAGAAGAAGGAAGCAAGTCCGACTCCTTAGTGTCCCGTCGTGTCCTTCGTGGTTATCGAATCTCCCCTTCTCGAATTTGGATGCAACTGCCAATCTCCGTTAGAATTGAGTTGCAACCATGTCCCTCACCAAACAGCAAGCTCTGGAGATGTTCGAATCCGATGACTTGATTGGCATCGGCATGGAAGCCGATGCAGTCAGGCGGCAGCTTCATCCCGAGGGCACGGTCACCTACATCATCGACCGCAACATCAATTACACGAACTTTTGCACCGAGTACTGCACCTTCTGCGCCTTTTATCGCCCGCTGAAAGGCCCCGCCGCAAAAGAAGGCTACATTCTCGATTTCGATACCATCTACGAAAAGATTCGCGAGACCGTGGAACTCGGCGGCACCGGGGTGCTGATGCAAGGCGGCCTGCACCCCGACCTCAAAATTGACTGGCACGAGAAAATGTTGAGCGGCATCAAGGAGCGCTTTCCGCAAATTCATCTTCATTGTTACTCGGCGTCCGAGATTATCGCCATCGCGGAATACAGCAGTCTGAGCATTCGTGACACGATTCTCCGCCTGCGCGATGCCGGCCTCGATTCCATTCCAGGCGGCGGCGCCGAAATTCTGGACGACGAAGTCCGCTACAAGATCGCGCGCCTCAAGTGCCTCACTAACGACTGGATCAACGTCCACCGCACGGCACATCAGATCGGCATGCGCACCACCGCGACCATGATGTTCGGCGTGGGAGAAGATTACAAACACCGCATCAACCACCTGCAGGAACTTTACGACCTGCAGGAAGAAACCGGCGGCTTCACGGCATTCATCCCGTGGAGCTTTCAGCCGCACAACACTGCACTCGGCGGCCGTCATTGGGACGAAGCCACTGCCGTTGAATACTTGAAAGTTCTCGCCATCTCACGTCTCTACCTCTCGAACTTCCTGAACGTGCAATCCAGTTGGGTTACACAAGGACTCAAAGTCTGCCAGATGGGCCTTCGCTTCGGGGGCAACGACGTCGGCTCCGTGATGCTCGAAGAAAACGTAGTCCGCGCTGCCGGCGTGACCAACTGCACCACCGAAGAAGAACTCCGCCGCATTATCCGCGACGCGGGCTTCCGCCCCGTCCAACGCGATACCCTCTACCGCCAATACTTCCTGAACTAGGTTCCGCGCGGCGTGTTCGAATCAACCGGTTCGTCACAGCAATTTTTACACGCACTCGCCAGTGATACCTCGGTTTGTATTGACAAAAAGCAACAATTTAGAGCCGGCATCAGACAAAATTAACAGCGCTAGCCTTCTGAAAATACGGCACTTTGGTGCCGGTCCACAAACCGTTCCTTCGCTTGGCAAGGGAATTGCAAATCACTCACTGTGCCGCAATTGGAGGTGATTTCATGTCCGCTATGGGCGACGCAGAATTCCTTCGACTGCTTAAAAGTGATATCGATTATTTCGGGCGCGCGGTTGATCGCTTCGAAAATTTGATTCCGCGCGTATGTTCATCCGTTCAGGATCAATGGAGATTACAGGCGCAATCGCGCCGGAACTTCACGTTGGAACTGGAAATTCTGTTGGAAAAAGCTGAGCAGTGCGTATCGGCGTCAGTGAACGGCGGGAAAAGCAAAACGCCGTCCGACTCAGCCTCGTGGTAGTTCACAGCCCATCTTGTCGTCTGGCAGCAGCGGTCCGTTCGAATTGTTGTGCGAAACCGGTCAAGCCGTCGAATCCGGTAGAATAAAGGTTTTCACCGGACCGCTTGCTTCGTTCTGATCTCATCTTGTCGTCGCTGTTGGCCGCATGGACCGCTCCGCGTGGCATCGGGCCCTACCTCCGCCAGCATCTGCTGGATAAAACTTTCCAGGGTCTGTACCGCACCGACGCGTTCGATCGCGCGCTCCTGATTCCTTATTTCATTGTGCTGGTGTTGCTGGCGGGGTATGGGATGCACCGCTACATCCTGGTCTATCTGTATTACAAGCATAAGAAGAAGCGAACCACGGAACCGGAAGCGTTTTTCGAGGATCTGCCTCGCGTCACCGTACAACTGCCCATCTTCAATGAGCAGTACGTCGTTGAGCGGCTGCTGGAATCGATCTGCAAGCTGAAGTATCCGCGGGAAAAGCTTGAGATCCAGGTGCTCGACGATTCCACCGACGAAACCGTTGCCGTGGCGCGCAATCTGGTGGAACGGTATGCCGC
>JAUTWY010000077.1 GCA_030838305.1 Acidobacteriaceae bacterium | reverse complement strand
CGCGGCCAGGTCCAGCGCTTCCGAAACGCTGGAGACCGCAGCGTCGTCGGCCGCCATTTCAGTGGTTTCGCGCCATGCGCACTCCAGGGCGGCCATGCCAGGAAATGCCACCACCCGCAGCATCAGCTTTCTCAAATTGTCGCGGCGCCGGACGTGCGCAATTTCATGGCGCAACGCGCTCCGCAATTCGCGCTCGGTCAGCACAAATTCCGCTGCCGCCGACAACCAAACGGTAGGCCGAACAATTCCCGCAGTCGTAAGCGGCGGCACAGAACCTAAACTCCGCCGCACTGACACCGAACCATTCGATCCAACCGCAGTCGACCCGACTACACTGGCCTCTCTCGACCACCGCGCAATGACTCGAGAAGCTCGCGTCAATGCCGCCGCCGCGTTCCAAATTCCGGCAAACATCATACCCATCCCGCACACGCTCAACACCAATGGCATCCCGCCCAGGGGTTCACTGACAGCGCGCGGTTCGAGCTCCAGGAAAGAAGGCACGGCCAAAATCAGCGTGACTCCAACTGCTATTACCAGCGGAAGCATGCGTAGCGTGAAAAGCAGGTCCGCGCATTCTCTCTGAGGATGTTGCCTGGCGCAAGCCCACCCCCACACCTTGCGCCACACTCCGCAAACCGACACCGACAGCGCGCTGTAAACCAGAACGAAGATCGAGAGAGAAACCGCGATCCCGCGCACGGCGAACATCACTTTGCCTCCTGCGGGCGAGATTCCTGACTCAGATTTCGTTGGCTCAGTTCGCTGCGCTTGCGTTCGACGAGTTCTCGTAAGTCATCGAGCAGTTGCACGTCCCGCTCGCCCAAAATCTCTACCAGAAACGAAAGCGGCAAAGACGACGCGGGACTGGCATCCAGCAGTTGACGCAAAGCCTGGCCCGCTACTTCACGATGCAGCTCCTCAGGGCTGAAACGCGGAGCGTAGCGAAACGCCCTACCCTCCTCCGACCGCGTCAGCAGACCTTTTTTGAACAAGCGATCCAGTGTGGTCATCACCGTGGTATAGGCCAGATCCCCGCAGCCGTGTTCGATCAATTCTCGGACGGTTGCGCTGCCTTCCGCCCATAGTCCGTTGAGCATGCGCTCCTCGAGCGGGCCAATCTGCCGCAACGAGCTTCGAAATGGACGGAAAATTCGTTTCATCCGCTTTCCCACTGAACCCCGCACTCTACCACGAGGCGGATAACCGTGCTAGCGGACTTTCTTCTCTGTAATGGTGCGGTTTGAACTTCGACAGGTACAGCGGCTGTGGATAAACGCGTACTCTTGAGGACCAACGATTCGTATCAGACAAGATTCGTATCAGGGCATCGCTTCAGCGATGCCGCCTGCTCCAGCTTTAGAGAAACGGCTTCAGCCGCTGCGTCGCGCCCGCGACAGTCGCTGAACGATCGGGGTGGGGCCTTTGCCACTGGATTTGATTCGTTTGCGCGGAGCACTCTTCATTTAGAGCTCCTCCTAAAAATCCGAACTACTAAGGAGCCGGATCTGAAACTTGCCGCCGATTGTCGTACCTGAGAGGACACAACTGCGCACAATGGAAGATTCCAGCGAATTCTAGTTCGGGCTAGTTCGTCGGTCAACGAACACGACAGAGAATTAAGGAGAGGATTCGCTCCCGATTCCCATTTTGGTCCGAACGTAAATACACATATCTGGCGCCAGGAAGAAAGCGGTTCTCGAGAGCGCCGTAGGAAAAGAGAACGAGGGAAGAAGAAGCTTCTGGGGTGGGAAACGGGAATCGAACCCGCAACCGTCGGAGCCACAGTCCGGTGCTCTGCCAGTTGAGCTATTCCCACCGCCTCGCTGATTATACAACCGGAAAGAGGCTCTTAGCTGTTCGCCTTTCGCTCAAATCAACCGAGATGCTCAGTGAGCAAGCAGACCGATCGCTTGAACATTCTCATCGCTCTTGATTTGAGCGAAAGGCTAAGAGCGAACAACTAAGAAGCTGCAAAAGAAAAACCCACCGGATGCTTGCTTGGGGCGTGCTCGGGTCAGCATCCGATGGGCTACCGTTTCTCCTTACTCACCCTGTTGTTTTCAGGAGTATGTGGAATTATTAAAGCGCAGAACCGCATCAAGTTCCGTCTAATTTTGTAAAACTTTGTAATTCTCGTACTCGACGGTGTAACTATTTATGCGGCGAACGAATCTTCATCTAAGGGGAAGTGTGCGCTGCCGTAAAATTTTCCTAGTCCGGAATCCCCGGAGTCTTCGAGGCCATCAGCTCCGTGAAGCGCGGACTCTTCCGCAGTTCCGCGAACTCCAGGTCTTTGTACACGTTCTTCAAATCCTTATATCCAGCCTCCATCGCTCTGCGCAGATACTCGAGTGATTGCTCGGAGAATCCCATCTTGGCGTACAACTTGGCGACGGTGTAGTTATAGCGGGCGCGATCTTGCGGGCTCGGCAGTTGCGCCTGCACGCCCGCGCGCGAAGTTCGCGCAAATACTTCTGGATCCAATTCCAGAGCATGCTGATAGGCCGTCACTGCTGACTCGAATTCCCGCTTGGAGAAATAAGCAGCGCCCAGATTGCTGAAGAAGGACGCCGAACTATTATCTCGCTCGATTGCCTTGTCGTACTGCTTCACCGCGGCCCGGTATTTCTTGGCCTCGTAGTAGATCACGCCCAGATTGTTATAGGCGTCGGCAAATGTGCGATCGTAGTGAATGGCGCGCTCGAAAGACTTCCGCGCGTCCTTGTAGCGCTGCATAAGCAGTTCGGTGATTCCAATCTTATTCAGGAGATGCGCGTCATTCGGCTTCTTGGCCAGGGCGGCCTGGTAGTAGTCAAGCGCATCCAGGTAAAGTTTCTGCGCGCGCAATTGATCGGCTTGCTGCTCCAGAGCAGCCGCCGTAGCATCGGGGGCCGGAGGATCAAGGGCCCGCACCAGTGGAGGCGAGATCTGCACCTGCTCCGAATGAGAGATTTGCGCCAGCGCGGCGGTGGAAGAAATCAGAAGGAGAATCAGGCAGGCTTTCCGGCAGGACATACACACCCCCAGGCAACCAGTTCCAACGTAGGCCATTCTGCCACAGTTTTCGCCGGGCGGCGAAGATTTCTGATCGTACTGGCTTCGCTGAAAACCTACTTCGGACGCCCGTGTCATCGTGACGGAGCTTAGCCACTAGCTACAGGCTTAGACACCGGACCTGGAGATTTGTCATCCTGAACATGGAAGTGAATTTCTAGCCGAAATAAAGGTGGACGATCTTCCCGGAGCGCGACGCCCCGGTCGAACCCAATTGTATGGCATCCCTCTCCCCCTGTTGGAATCATCGGGGGCACGAGATTCCCCGTACAATATACATGACAAAGGACTTAGATGCACGACGGTTTGGTTCATTCGACCATTACGGCCTCGACCATGATTACGAGGGCCGTGGAAATATTTGGAGAGAGCGCCGCCCCCTTCCATTCGCCGTGCCGGTGGGTGAAGGTAAGCATCCGGCTGAGCGGGTAGCACCGTAGATCCAGATCA
>JAUTWY010000053.1 GCA_030838305.1 Acidobacteriaceae bacterium | reverse complement strand
TCTGTCTCAAACCCTGCAAACCAATTCCGCCCGCAACGTGAAGTTCGTCCTTCCCTCATCCCCCAACGAAGTGATCACGCGCCCCTAGGTCATCGGCTAACTCGCAGTCCGAAAGCTAGGATTCGTATCAGCGACGATTCGTATCAGGGCACATCTTCAGGCGTGCCGCACAAAGCCATTCGTGACGCCGCCTTTAGGCGCTGCTGCCACTTCCCAGGACTCCCTGCCCGAACCGCCATAAGCACTCCTGAAACTCATTTCCACAGCCCGCAGCGTGATACTATATTATTTGTTCAAAACTCAATTAACTGCCTGTAATTGCAACCGTTTAGCGCAAACGGCCCGAGCGAAAGATCGCTGTCGGGCAGCGCATTACGGGCTAAGAACTAAAGGCGAATGCTAAGAGCCCAAATTCATGCCTGACGATCAAAATCCCGAACTTCCCCTGACTCCTCCGCCACCCGGCGACGGCAGTCCCGGCGCACTGCACATTCAACCCGTCAACATTGAAGACGAGATGAAGAAGTCGTATCTCGACTATTCCATGTCGGTGATCATCGGACGCGCTTTGCCCGATGTCCGCGACGGACTCAAGCCCGTGCACCGCCGCATTCTCTACACCATGCAGCAGATGGGCCTTCAGCCCAATCGCGCCACCCGCAAATGCGCCCGCATCGTCGGCGACGTCATGGGCAAGTACCATCCCCACGGCAATCTCGCTGTGTACGACGCTTTGGTCCGCCTCGCGCAAACCTGGAGCCTGCGCTACCCGTTAATTTTTGGACAAGGAAATTTCGGTTCTGTCGATGGCGATCCCCCCGCGGCAGACCGCTACACCGAGGCCAAGCTCGCGCAAGTTGCCACCGCACTGCTCGAAGACCTCGACAAAGAAACGGTAGACTTCCGCCCCAACTACGATGGCAGCGAAGTCGAGCCTGACGTTCTTCCCGCTCGAATTCCGAACCTGCTCGTCAATGGCTCCGACGGCATCGCCGTGGGCATGGCCACAAAAATCCCTCCGCACAACTTAACCGAAATCGTCGACGCCACCATCACGCTGGTCAACAACCCAAACGCGCAGCTTCCCGAAATCTTAAAGTTCGTCCAGGGCCCGGATTTTCCCACCGCCGGGGTCATTCATGGACGATCCGGCGTTTTCGAAGCCTACCGCACCGGCCGCGGCCGCTTCATGATGCGCGCCAAAGCCGCCATCGAAAACGTCACCAAAGACCGCCAGGCCATCATCGTCACAGAAATTCCTTACCAGGTGAACAAATCTGTACTGATCAAGCGCATCGCCCAGCTCGTCAACGACAAGGACATTGAAGACATCTCCGACGTTCGCGACGAAAGCGATCGCGACGGCATGCGCATCGTGGTCGAACTCAAACGCGGCGCCGAACCTCAGATCGTTCTCAACCAGCTCTTCAAACACACCTCCATGCAGGAAGGTTTTTCCATGATCCTGCTGGCGGTGGTCAACGGACAGCCCCGCGAAATGGGCCTGATTCCGGCCATCAAGCACTTCATCAATCACCGCGTCGAGGTTGTCCGCCGCCGCACCGCGTTCCTGCTGCAAAAAGCGAAAGATCGCGAGCACATCCTCGAAGGCTATCTGACGGCGCTCGATCACCTCGACAACGTCATCACCATCATCCGCGCCAGCTCGAACCGCGCCGATGCCCGCGAAAATCTAGTCGCCTATTTCGGCGGCAAGAAAATTGACATTAACACCACCGGCCGCGCTCCCAAGGTGAATCCTGAAAAGCCGTTCACCACGCGCCAGGCCGAAGCCATCCTGGAACTGCAACTGCACCGCCTCACCAAGCTTTCCATCGACGAAATTTCCAACGAATTGAAAGAAGTTCGCGGACGCATCGAGGACTACGAATCCATCCTCGCCTCCGAGAAAAAACTTCGCTCTGTCATCATCAAGGAACTGGAAGAGGTAAAAGAACTCTACGGGGACGAGCGCCGCACCCGCATCGAAGACGAAGCCGCGGAAATCGTCCTCGAAGATCTCATCGCCGACGAGCAGGTCGCCGTCACCTTCAGCCATTCCGGCTACATGAAGCGCACGCCCATCTCCACCTACCGCATGCAGCGCCGCGGTGGCAGTGGACGCACCGGGATGAAGACCCGCGAAGAGGATTTCGTCGAACACCTCTTCATCGCCTCCACCCACGCCTACATCCTGATCTTCACCAACAAGGGTCGCGTCTACTGGCTCAAGGTCTATGAAATTCCCGACGTCAGCGCCGCCGGCCGCGGCAAACACATTGGCAACCTCATCGGACTGCAACCCGGCGAGACCGTCCGCACCATGCTCGCCGTCCGCAATCTCGAAGAAGAGAACAAATATATTTTCTTCGCTACTCGCAACGGCCTGGTAAAAAAATCTGAGCTGCGCGAGTTCATGCACGTGCGCTCGAACGGCATCAATGCCATCAGCATCGAAGAAGGAGACGAACTCGTTGCCGCCCGCATCACCAACGGCAACCAGATCGTCTTCATCGCCTCCCACGAAGGCATGGCCGTCCGCTTCGACGAAAACCACGTCCGCCCCATGGGCCGCGCCGCCTATGGCGTGAATGGAATTAATCTCGAAGAGCGCGACTATGTAGTAGGAATGACAGTAACGCCAAAGCCAGACGCAGAGACTGGCGCGGATCGTGTGGGAACGGGCGACTCGCCAGTTCCGGGAACGTCAGCGACCGACACCGAAATCTCTGCCGGAGAAGTTGTCGATCTAACTCAGAAAGGCAACCTCATCCTCTCCGTAACCGAAAACGGATACGGCAAGCGCACCCCGGCCGACGAATATCGCCTCACCAACCGCGCCGGCAAAGGCGTCATCAACGTGAAGACAACAGAGCGCGTCGGTAAAGTCGTCGCCATCGCTCTGGTCGACGAGAACTCCCAAGTCATGCTGATCAGCCAGTACGGCAAAATCATCCGCATGGATTCGAAAACCATCCGCGAGTCCGGACGTAACGCCCAAGGCGTCCGCCTCCTGCACATGGAACCCGGCGACCGCGTAGCCGCCGCCGTAGTACTGGCTCCCGAAGATGAACCACCGACCAATGGAGGTCTGCTGCAGTAGATTGCGGATCGTTGTGATTGTGTGGAGCGGGCGCTCTCGCCCGCTTTTTTCCCACCCTTATCAACGGTTCGGAAAGCTGCAACGGTTCATGAGCAGTCGCATCTCACTTCTCGTTGTCTGTGCCGGTGTCAGTTTTGCCGTGCTCGACGGCGCTTGTTTCGCGCAGGATTCCACTTCCGCGAGCCGCAAGACTTGTAGAAGCGAGGAGCCGCTCTCATGGAGCGTGCGCGTCTGCTCTCCGATCTCCATTCTCTCGGTGTGGCGCCCTTCCGCTTACGCGCAACTTTTTCATTTGTTGGAGCCGCCCCTCGCAACCGTAGAGGGAACCTACACGGAAGTCTGGGTTTCAACCTTCCAGTGGCGCAAAGAGATCGCCATTCAAGATGAGAAGCGTATTGAAGTTGGCGGACTAAAGAAACGCTGGATTCTTGAAACCTCAAACTTTCCTGAAATCGGCGGTCGACTTTCGACTCTACCAGTAACGAATTATTTTGGAGCGCATCCTCCCTCTACCCTCTCTCAAACGCGTGCTTCTTCTCCACCTCTTCCAACGCGCTCCTCATGGCACTCTCAAATCTTTCCCCTTGCCCCATTAGTCCCGCGGTCCCCTCCGCCCACTCGCCCTCGATCCGCACCAGTCCATCGCCCGCCACCAACCGACCCGCAATCTCCACCAAATGTCCCGGTGTAGTCTCCAAATACTGCGCCTCCGTCGGATCCCCAACCCAAACCCGCTTCTCTTCAGTCAGCTTGGTCTGCCAATAAACCTTCCGCTCCACCAAAGTCGCAATCACCTCGTCGGTCGCCTTCCCAAACACCCACTTCTGCCGCTTGAAGTCATAATGCCGGCTGGAAAATGCCACCGGCTTCAGCTTTCCCGACTTCACAAACTCAATCTGCCTCCGGTCCACTTCCTTGCGGAGTGCATTGATTACCGGAGCCTCCGCATCCTTCGGCTCCAGCGACGCCAGCACCTCCCGCACCGTCGCCGACAAATTCACCGCCACCGGCGCATGCAGCCCATCCGAATTCTCCAGCCGGATTTCCCCATGCAGCACCCAGAAATCCGCACCCGACGTCGACCGGTGAAACGGCCACTCCAACTCAATCGTCAACGGCAGTCCGGTCATCGTCACCCAAATTTTTTTCTGCTCACCCGTTTGCATCATCACCTTCCACTTTAATACGTGGGACTTGAAATTTACCTCACCAGCACTACCTTGTGTCCCCCGAGCCCCTGTGTTAAAGATCTTGACCTCATTGCAGGGAAGTCTCGCTACTTCTTCTTTCTCACCTTCGCTCCCATCCGTAACAACTTCCTCACCGTCCCCGTTGGCAGCCTCTTCATCTGATCATGCAGCTCGGTCACCGCTTCAAAAAATCCCGCCATCGCCCCCAGCCGCTCTCTCGTAAACTCCGCGCCCGCTTCCTGCGGATCCAACTCCTCCAAACTTTTTCGCAACATCTCCCTCGTCGGATCGATCTCCCTCCGCTTCCTCTGCTCAATCACCAGCCGAAACATTTCCCACACATCTTTCATCGACTCATAATGTTCCCGCCGGTCCCCCAGCACATGCACCGCCCGCACAATCCCCCAGCCCTCCAACTCTCGGATCGATGTGCTCACATTCGACCGCGCCACGCTTAGCGTCTCCGCAATCTCCTCCGCCGGCAACGCCCGCGGTGACAAGTACAGCAGCGCATGGATCTGCGCCACCGTCCGGTTGATCCCCCACCTCGTACCCATCTCACCCCAGTGCAAGATGTATTGCTTCTGCACGCCGGTCAGGTTCGCCATATCAGTACTTTCAGTTCAAACAGAATCTACAGAACACCCTACCTTCTGTCAACTCCCGCTCAAATCCCGCGCCCCGCAGGCTAACTCCCGGGGGGGAAGTGCAAGGTTTTGCGCAAGTCTTGACAAAAACTTACGAAATATAGCTTTCGCGCCGCACATCTTGTTGGTAGGATGGGGCGCAGAAAATTTGACCCGTTCCCTGCGGACTGGCTTCCAGCCCTGCTCTCAGCCCGTTCGAGCGGCTCCCCCAAGACAACAAAAATACTCTCAGGAGAATCGATCCCTATGAAGAAGTTTGCATTTTGTATCCTATCCCTGGCGATGTTCACCCTCACAGCGTTGGCGGCCGAGAACCGCGAACTCCCCAAGAATTTCTTGTCCGGCAAGCATCCGATTCATGTCAACCAGGCCGGCGGACGCCACGGTACCCGAGGAAATATTCCCACGCCTCACGGATTTCCCGCGGGCGTCGATACCCTGGTTAATTTCACCGGCCACTTCCAGGCCAAAGGCATTTTCTGGGATGGCACCTCTCACAACATTTGGGAATACAGCATGGTAGGCAACAAGCCGGCACAAGGTGGGACCACCACCATCAACGCTCCCGTCGTGCCGGTGACCATCGACATGCGCAACTCCGATGGATCTCCCGCCTTCGCCAGCAACGGTACGCGCCTTATCTCCAAGCCAGACCCGTTCCTTCAGACATTCATGAACGGTCCGGTTTTCGGCTTGTCGAATTACAGCAGCAGTCCCACCGCAACCCAGATCACTGACGCCGTGCAGCGCGCCGAGTTCAACAATGTAGAAGCTCCCAACTGGCACACCCTGCTGGCCCCCAGTGTCAAGACCGGCCAAACCATGGTCCTCACCTCCGACTATGCCTACGCTCTCAACAGCGACGGCACCTGCTGTCTCTTCGTGCTGGTCAGCGACCCGGTGTTCACTGGTAAGCTCTTCCCGCCTTCCACTCCGGATAATTCCACTGTCATCGGAGCCTCCGAAGTTGCCGGCGACATCACCACCAAAGACATTTCCACCTTCATGTTCCCCAACACTTATCTGTACGAGAACAACGATCCCAACCAGTGCTGCGTTCTCGGCTATCACAGCTTCGACTTCGAGGCTGGCGACGCTACCAACGGCAACCAGCTCAGGTTCTACGTCATGAACTACTCAAGCTGGATTAGCCCCGGCCTGTTCCGTGGCGGATTCGAAGACATCACCGCCCACAGCCACGAAGTGGCCGAGCTCGTCAACGATCCCTTTGTCGGTTTCGACGGCATCCACAACATCACTCCGTTCTGGTTTATCAATGGCCAGTGCCAGGACCTCATGGAAGACGGCGACGTGATCGAAGGTTTCTCCAATGCAACCTACCCCGTCACGATTGGAGGCTACACCTATCATCCGCAGAATGAAGCTCTGTTGCCGTGGTTCGAGTTCCAGAAGAACTCCGCCGCCATCGACGGTGCCTACAGCTATCCGGACGAGACCCTGCTCACTGCGCTTTCGGCCCCGCAGCCGTTTCACTGCGGCTTCTAAGTGGAAACGAATAAACTCAAAGGGCACCGCATGCGGTGCCCTTTGTTATTTTCATCAGCAGCAATGCTTGTGTGGTCGCGGGCGACTCGCCCCCGAAATGCGATAACGATACCGTGGAAGACGGCAGTTCAGCGCCCGGTAAAGTGCGCCTATCACACGGTCTTTAACGCCGGGGATCTCGCTATTCCCGCCGCCCAACTTCTAACCCAAGGACCTCACTTCGACGCGCGATCCTGGTTTGCACTACTCTGTTCCCCGTCACCGCTCGCCGCCTTCTCGGCATCCACTTTCTTCTGTGCCGGCTTCCGCGCCGCCTCCGCCCGCTTTCGCTCCTGATAGCGCCGATCATGAAATGCCTGGTCCGACCCTTGTTTCTTCATCCTTCCAGCTTGCCACACCCCCGCAAACATAGCCAGCCCACCGTGGTCGCAGAGATGCTATGTGGTCGCGCGCGAGTCGCCCGCGAGTGCAGCGAGGATTCCACACACCGTCATTCAAATCGTTCGTGAGTCGCGAAACGACGCCATTCATTGGCCCAGCACGTAAGTGCTGGGAAAGCAAAGTTGGATGAACTCGAGTCCCTTCAGGGACCCCACCCAGGTTATCCCCGCCGAAAACATCCACGAATTACCTGCTCAGACGTTTGACCCCCGCTCCGCACCACGGCTAGACTCATTCCTCAGCGGGGTTCTCATGAAGGCAATCGTATGGCTGCTGTTGTTCTCCTTTTTTTTTACAATCATCGCTTTTGCTGGCATAGCCCTTGCCGATGACAACCAGTCCCACCCTCACCATGAAGAGCTAACTGCGACCCAGCTCGGCACCGTTGCCTTCCCAATCTCTTGCGCCCCTTCGGTGCAGAAGCCTTTTCAGCGCGGCGTTGCGCTGCTGCACTCCTTCTGGTACGAAGAGGCGGAAAAAGAATTTCAACAAATTGCTGTCGAGGACCCCAACTGTGCTATCGCCCATTGGGGCGTGGCCATGAGCCTGTGGCATCAGCTCTGGAACCATCCAGACGCCAAAGTCAACCAGCGTGGTCGGGACGAAGTACACGAGGCCAAGACCACCGACGGTCCCACCACCGCGCGCGAGAAGGCTTACATTGCAGCCATCGCCGCCTTCTATGTCGATTCCAAAAAACTGAATCACGAAGCCCGCGCCAAAGCTTATTCCGCAGCGATGAAAAAAGTATATGAATCCTACCCTGACGATCACGAAGCTGCCGTCTTCTATGCGCTCTCTCTGCTGGCCTCCGAGCCGCACGACGATGCAACCTTCGCCCACCGCAAGCAGGCTGCAGCAATCCTCGAAAAATTATTCGCCACTGAGCCGGGCCATCCCGGCGTCGCGCACTACCTGATCCACAGTTACGACAAGCCGCAGCTCGCGCAGCTCGGACTGCCCGCCGCCCGCCGCTACGCCCAGGTTGCCCCCGCCGCCCCGCACGCCCTCCACATGCCCTCGCACATCTTCGCCCGCGTCGGCCTCTGGCAGGACGACATCAATTCCAACCTCGCCTCTATCGCCGCCACTCGCAAAACCGCCGCCATGCACATGGGTGGCGAAGGCCACCAGTTTCACGCCATGGATTTCCTCATCTACGCCTACCTCCAAAGCGGACGCGAAGCCGAGGCTGCCAGGCAAATCGACGAAGTGACGACCATGCCAAAAATGAAGTCGATGTACGGCTCCGACTTCGATCCCCAGACCAATGCCCTCACCAAATTCCCCGCCATCTACGATCTCGAACTTCGCCACTGGTCCAATGCCGCCGCACTGGAAGTGGTACCCGGCTCGCTCCGCGGAGATCAATCCATCACCCACTGGGCCCGCGCCATTGGCGCCGCCCGCAGCGGCAACGTCGCCGCAGCCCGCAAAGACTTGCAGCAGATCGAAGACATCCGCAAAGAGTTCTTAGCCGAAAAGAAAATGGAATACGCCGAAGCCGTCGGCGCGGACTATCAGGAAGCCGCCGCCTGGGTCGCGCACGCCGAAGGTAAAGACGAGGAAGCCATCACCGGCCTGCGCGCCCTCGCCGATAAATCCGACAAGCTGGGCGAAGAGCCCGAAGGCATCCCAGCGCGCGAACAGCTCGCCGACCTCCTGCTCGAAGCAAAACGTCCGCAGCAAGCTCTGACGGAATATCAAACCGACCTCAAGCTGAATCCCAACCGATTCAACGGACTCTACGGCGCCGCCCGCGCCGCCGAAGCCGCGGGCAAACAAAAGGACGCCACAGAATACTACGCGCTGTTATTGAAAGTCTGCGACGGTTCAAATTCCACCCGCCCCGAACTGACCCACGCAAGAGAATTGGTGGCACAGAAATAACGCGCGTAGCGATAGCAGCCTGTGGCGCCGGCGTCTCGCCGGCTGTCGCGAGGGCATCTTGCCCTCGCCGCTGTCACCACTATTCAAAGCTGCCAGACTTTCCCAACAAGTCTTAGACTTTGGCTGGTGCGGCGCTTTCAGCGCTGCGATATGGGCTCTAAATGCGAGGGTTTTAGCGTTGAGGTATCGATTCGAAGTCTCTGAACAAACTGCTACGCCTGAAACAAAGTCTTTTTGACCACCAGCCACGCCATCATTCCCAGCGCCCCCAGCAGCGCGTTGTACTCCCGATGCTGCAAATACAATTCCAAAGAAAATGCGCCCGAAGGCGCGTCGGAGGCGCGAAGCCGCGGCACCATTCTCGGCACCCGCCGCGCATACTCCTCAAACTCCGGAAACTTCCCCCGCAGGAACGCCTCCTCATCCCGAATCACCGGCAAGTAGATCGCAACAAACATCACAACCAGCGTCACGCCCACCCACCAACTGCGCGCCGCTACACAAAATCCCAACCCCATTATCAAAGAGCCCAGGTAAAGCGGATTCCGCGTATACGCATAAGGACCGGACGTCGCCAGCGCCTCATTCTTGCGCACATGCCCCGAAGCCAGCGCTCGCATCAAAAGCCCCGCCACAACCGCGATCGCACCCAGCCCGATCGACCGCCACGAAGGCCGCGCCAACCAGAAATAAAGCACCGCAAACAAGAATCCGAGCGGCACCCGAATCCTCCGCGCGATCTGTGACCACTCACCCATGTTATTTTTGCCTTGAAAGGGCGCGGCTTCAGGCGCGCCGTCACGGGACAGAAGAAGAATTACGGGCTTTAGCCCCTGAGGTCGCTCGCCATCAACTCGCGCGCCGCCCCCATTACCTCCTCACTCCCAATCCCCAACATCCCCTCATCCGCCTCCGCCCGCCGCGCATGCGATGTAACGCTCTCGGCACTTCGCAACACAACACTCCGCGTCCCATAAGGCCCGTTACGCGCCGGATCCGTCGGACCATAGATCGCCACCACCGGAACCCGCAACGCCGCCGCCAGATGCAACGGCCCCGTGTCGCCCCCAACAAACAGTCGGGCCCGCCGCGTCAACGCGATCAACTCGGTAAGCGTGCAACTCATCGCCCGAGCCGTCCCGCCGCTGGCTGCCTCGGCCGCGCGCACCAACTCTTCTTCCCCTGGACCATAATTCAATATCGACCGCATCCCGAGATCCGCTAGCCCCCGCGCAACCCCTCCATACCGCTCCGCCGGCCACCGCTTCGCGCCCCACCCCGCCCCTGGATTCAAGATAGCGACCTCGCTTATGCCAAATTCCCCCAGCCGTCGCCCGATACGCGCCTCAGCCTGGGGGTCATGAGGAAGATTCCGGGGAAGTTGCGCCAGCGGCACTTTCACTCGATGTTCCAGAAGCGCCTCGGCCACGGACAAATTCTGCTCGATCACGTGCCGCCCGCGCGCCACCACTTTCCGCGTGTACCAAAGGCTGGCCGGCGATTCCCGTGGCTCCGCGGCTCCATACACCACGCGCGCCTCCGACCAACGCGCCAGGACAGCGGACCTGATAGCTCCTTGAAGATCCACCGCAACGTCGTACCGCGCGCCCCGCACATCGTTCCAAACAGTGGCAACGCGCTGCAGCGTGGAAATCGAACATAAAGATTTCTTCCAGCCCTTTAAATTAACCGCATGAACCTCATCCACCAGCGGCCGCTGGGATGACCGAGGGCCGCGGCGGGGCGAGCCGGGCGCACATAGCAGCTCTGCCCATCGCTCTTCAATCAGCCACCCAATATGCGCTTGCGGGAATGCTGCCCGGAGTGCCTGAGCCGCCGGCAGCGTGTGCATCACGTCCCCCATCGCGCTGAGCCTTACGATCAGCAGCCGCTCGATCTTTGTCTCGGAAGTAATATCGATACGAATAGTTTCGAAACTCACGGCCGCTTCGGCCCCAGCCGTGAGCGAATCATCTCACTGGTGGAATGCTCCTTGGCATCCCCCACAATCGCCACCCGCCCCCCATACTCCGCCACCGCATCGCGCTCCGGAACCGAATCCACCGTGTAGTCCGTGCCCTTTGCCTGAATATCAGGGCGAATCTCGCGGATCAACGCCCGCACATCGAGCTCGGGAAAAATGACAACTGCATCCACATCGCTGAGCGCCGCCACAATTTCCACGCGCTCCCCCTCCGGCATCACCGGACGTCCCTCGCCCTTCAGCGCCCTAACCGATTTGTCGGAATTGATGGCCACCACCAGCTTGCCGCCCAACTCCTTCGCGCCCCGCAGATAGCGCACATGCCCCACATGCAGCAAATCGAAATTGCCATTGGCCAGCACGATGCGCTCGCCGTCGCGCCGCCACCCCTCGACGCGCTCGCGCAGTTCTTTTCGTCCGAGAACTTTGCTCTTTTTCATCTCAATGCAGCCTGGTTGAAGGTGGCGACTGTTGAATCGCGCGCAACAATTCCTCCCGAGAAACCGTAGCCGTCCCGCGTTTCATCACCACAATTCCGCCCGCATAGTTGGCCAACTGCGCCGCCTCCTCGGTTGTCGCGCCCGCCGCCAAAGCCGCGCTGAATGCCGCGATCACGGTATCGCCCGCGCCTGTCACATCCGCAACCTGGTCGGAGCCAAAAATCGGAATGTCCACCGGAGCCTGCTTCTGATCGAACGCCACCATGCCGTCGCGCCCCCGCGTGATCAGCAAGGACTGCAGCTTCATCCGTTCCATCACTTGATGTCCAGCCTCAGCTAGTTTCTCCCAATCCTGTCCAACGCGAACGCCCAGCGCCGCTTCTACCTCCGGCTCGTTCGGAGTGGCGGCCGTTGCTCCCGCATACTCCAGCAGCCTATATCGCGAATCGAGAATCAACGGCACGTTCACGACTCTTCGCCGCCCACTCTGCCGCAGCGCATTCACAATCGCCGGACTCGCCGACCCATACCCATAATCGGAAACCAGCAGCGCATCCGACGCCCGCAGATATTCTCGCGCCGCCAGAAATAGTTCGCGTGTCAAATGCCGGTTCGGTGGATTCTCCGGCTCCCGGTCCACCCGCACCACTTGCTGCCGCGTGTTGTGCGTCATGCCCGCGAGAATGCGCGTTTTCGTGACGGTTGTGTAGGATTTATCTTTCAGCACGCCGCTCACGGGAATGCGCTTGTGGCGAAAAAACTTGAGCAACAAGCGCCCCGGCTCGTCGTCGCCAATCGCGCCCACCGGTAACACATTCACTCCCAGATCGGCAAGATTATTAACCGCATTTGCGCCGCCGCCGGGCAACACAGTTCGTTCGCGATGCTTCAAGATGAGCACCGGGGCCTCGCGCGACACCCGCGAGATCTCTCCGTAGACAAATTCATCGGCCACCAGATCCCCCAGCACCGTAACGGTGACCTTGGGAAATGATTCAATGATCTTCCGCAGCCGCTCCGCTTGCTTTAAATGTTTCGTCATCGAATAAAAGGATCTGGGCGAGCCCGCGAACATTTTCGCATTCTTTGCGAGAGTGCTAGGTCGCGCGTTTGGCTCGCATCCTTGTCGCCGTCCCCGCATTTTCTCACGAGCGCCGCCGCCGCTCCTCAATCACGCGCAGCATGGTATCCACACCGTTAGCTGCGTCGGCCAGTTCCATCTTCACGGGAACCACGGCCAGCGGCGCCAGCGCGTCAAGATATCCGCCCAGATTCACCGCATCCTTCTCGGTAGTAACAAAGCCTCCACTTTCACTGCGCTGCCGCAGTTGCAACAAGTCGCCAACATCCTTTTCGGTATAAGGATGATGATCGCGAAAGAACGCCTCGGCCACCGGATCAATCCCCGCGGTGCGCAATTGCAGCAGAAAATTCTGCGGCCGCGCAATTCCGCAGAAGACAACTGGCCGTTCTGGAATGTTCTGCGGAACAATCCCTCGCCGCACCCGCCAGACAATCTTATCCGCGATCGGAAACGCGTCCGGCGAAGCTCCGCTCGCCAGCACAACTGCATCAGCCCGTCGCAGCGACCGCAAAGGCTCCCGCAGGCGTCCCGCGGGAAGCAGACGATCTCGCGCGTCTTCCGGCGTCACCAGCACGATGTCGAAATCGCGCGCCAAGCCGCGATGCTGAAACCCATCGTCGAGCAAATGAGTCTGCGGACCAAATCGCGACTCTGCGAATCGCCCCGCCTCATAGCGATCTTCCCCCACAACGACCGGCGCCTGCAATCGCCTCGCCATCAGCAAAGGCTCATCGCCAAAATCCCGAGCCAGCCCGCCCGGCTCGACCAGACGCACTCCGCGCGTCTTCCGCCCATAGCCCCTCGAAAGCACCTCAAATCTGATTCCGCGCCCCTTCAACAACTCGCCGAGCAAGATCACGAACGGAGTCTTCCCCGAGCCTCCAGTCGAAAGGTTTCCCACGCTGATCACCGGCCCTCGCAGCGAGCGTGCCCGCAACACTTGCCAGTCATAGAGCGCATTGCGCGCTCCCACCACGCCGCCGTAAATGGCCGACATAGGATTGAAGCTCATGACCGCGCCAGCAATTCCTGCAACTCATCTGCCGTGCGCTCGGTTGCGCCAACTTGCGAGCGCAGAGTAGCGGAGGCGCGTTCGCCTAACGCCCGTCGCTCCGCATCATTGGCCAGCAACTCCATCAAGACCAGCGGCAACTCCGCCGGACCAACAACCCGCACCGCATCCCGGCTTTGAAACAAGCTCACAATGTCCCGAAAATTTTCGGTGTGATTGCCCACCACGGTCGCCACTCCATGCTGCGCCGGCTCGATAATGTTGTGCCCCCCGCCCGGCACCAAGCTTCCCCCTACAAACGCAATGTCACCCAAAGCATACAGCGCCGCCAACTCCCCGATGGTATCCAGCAACAGCACTCCGCCGCTCAACGCCTGTCCACTCCACAGCGACCGTCGCGAGTATCGAATCGACATCTTCTCCAGCAGCGCCGCCACTGCCGCAAATCGCTCCGGATGTCTCGGCGCTAAGATCATCACCGCGCGCGGATGCTGCACCAGCACGTTCTCAAACGCCTTCAACAGCAGCGACTCTTCTCCCTCCACCGTGCTGCCGCACACCAGCACCGGCTCTGCGCCGCTTCGCTGGAGGGACTCCCGAACTCCTTCAATGATCGCAGGCGCAACCGGCACAGGAATATCGAACTTCAAATTTCCCGCGACCCGCACGCGTTCCGCCCTCCCGCCAATATCCAGTAGTCGCGCTGCATCCTCAGCTGTCTGCGCTAGAAACAGATCCACGTTGGCCAGCACCCCTCGCAGCAGCCCGCGGAACCGCCGGTAACTCGGCCACGAGTGGTCCGAGATGCGCGCATTTACCACCGCCACCCGCGCGCCGCTGCCCTGCGCCAATCGCAGAAAGTTAGGCCAGAACTCAGTCTCCGCAATCACCACCATCCGAGGACGTAACCGCTTCAGGTAAGGACGAATGGCGAACCCTAAGTCCATGGGAAAATAAAATACATTTCCCTCGCCAAATCGCTTGCGTGCGAGCGCCTGCCCCGTATCCGTGGTGGTAGAAACGAAGATACGATGTTTTGGGAAGCGCCGTTGCAGTTCCTGCACGAGACCGGCAACCGCCAGCACCTCGCCCACGGAAACCGCGTGAACCCAGATCACCGGCTGATGTTCTCCCTGCAACTGAAGCCGCGCAGGCACGCGCCCCAGTCGCTCCGCCAATCCCTTCCGGTATTTCCCGTGGCGCGCCATCTGGAACACCCAATAAGGCAGGGTCAGCAACATCCCCGCGCCCAGCGCAGCGCTGTAAAGAAAGCTATAAAGAGAAGTGATCAAGTGCAGCCATTCTAAACAAACCCCCGCTCGGAATGAGTGATCAGTCATACTACCGGTTACCCTGTGTTCCCCCGCGTCCTCTGTGTTGAAGAATTTAACGATGCCGGTTCTATAATCGAACCCATGCAGCAACTGACTCGTGTCCTACTCGTCTCCTCCGCCATAGCAGCTTTAGCCATCTCTCTGACCGCGAAAGACTTCGTCAAACCCGCCGCCCAGCCCGCGAAAACCTACCCCGCGCACGACGATCACTCCGACGAAAAAGTCGCCATTGCCGCCGACCTCTACGACGCTCCCGATAAGGCGAAAATTTTCTCCGTCAACCTTCGCGAGCACGGATTCCTTCCCATCTTCTTCATCGTCAGCAACGACGGCGACCAGCCCATCGCTATCGCAAGAATGGACGTCAAGCTCATCACCGCCAACCGCTCCAAACTCACGCCTTCTTCCCCCGAAGATATCTACCGCCGTCTCACCAACCCCCAGGCTGCAACGCGCCCGAATCCGCTGCCCATCCCGCGCAAGAACGTGAAAGGCGCCATCACTCAGAAAGAACGCGACGAAATCGAATCCTCGCAATTCGCCGCCAAAGCCGTCGAGCCCCATACCACGCAGTCTGGATTTCTTTTCTTCGACGTCGGCGACATCTCCCTCGCCGGCGCTCACATCGACATCACCGGCGTCAACGACGCCAAGGGCACGGAGTTGATGTACTTCGAGATCGTGCTGAAGAAATAGAGACAGTTCTTGGTTCTCAGTTCTCAGTTTTTAGGACGGGCCGTGTGGCGCGGGCGCGTTCGCCCGCGTGTTTGCATCTCCCGGAAGGCGTCCGTAGGGGGCAGGAAATTGGCCGAATGTTTCCGTGGGAACATTTGCTACGCGCAATAATGTAGGTAGCTTAGCGCACGTACGATGGCCGCCGAGTGAGTTATGGGAGGTTGGGGAATTATTGCGGATTCCTAACGGCGTAACGGAAGATCGAAAGGCAGCCCGCGCCAAATTCAGCTGCGGGCAGCATTTCGAGGCAAGGTATCTTGAGGCACTTCGTCATCGGCTAATGGTCCGATAATTCCTTATAATCCCAACATGTCGACCACCGCTGACATCTCGGTTGCCACCCGCACAACCTACGAGCCAGTCATCGGGCTCGAAGTACACGTCCAGCTACTGACGGCGTCGAAGATTTTCTGCTCGTGCTCCACCCGCTTCGGTGCTCCGCCTAACACGAATGTTTGCCCGGTGTGCCTGGGGATGCCTGGAGCTTTGCCGGTGCTGAATCGCAAGGCGGTTGAGTTCGCCACGCTAGCGGCGATGGCGCTGAATTGCCGCATCAACGAAACTTCGATCTTTGCGCGCAAGAACTATTTCTACCCCGACCTGCCGAAGGGCTACCAGATTTCGCAATACGACAAGCCACTGGCCGAGCATGGATATATCGAACTCGGCAGCAGGGATCGGGTCTCGACAATTTCCGACGGCAGGCAGGTGTTGGGGGGGAAAGACGCGGGCGAGGGCGCCCGCGCTACGAAGATCGGCATCACGCGCGTGCACCTCGAAGAAGACGCGGGCAAGAGCCTGCACGAAGGTTTTCCCGACGCGGACGAAAAGACTGCCATCGACCTGAACCGCACCGGCGTGCCGCTGATCGAAATCGTCAGCGAGCCCGAGATTGCCACGCCCGACGAGGCTTACGAATACCTCACCCGGCTGAAGGAGATCATTCTCTACACCGGTGTAAGTGACTGCAATATGGAAGAGGGTTCGTTGCGCTGCGACGCCAACGTCAGCGTGCGTCCGCGAGGCCAGAAAGAGTTAGGCACGAAAGCCGAAATCAAGAATGTGAACTCGTTCCGCTTCATACGCCAGGCATTAGTCTACGAGATCGCGCGTCAGGTGGAAGTGATCGAGACTGGTGGCAAGATCGTGCAGGAGACGCGGCTTTACAACTCGAGCGAGGGCAAGACTTACGGCATGCGCTCGAAAGAGCAGGCCCATGACTACCGCTACTTTCCCGAGCCCGACTTGCTACCTCTGGTGGTTGATGAGAAATGGAAGGCTGAGATCATGAAGACTATGCCCGAGTTGCCCGAAGTGCGGCGCGCGCGCCTGGTCATGGACTACGGCATTACCGAATACGACGCGCAAGTGCTGACCGCTTCGAAATCCCTCGCCGACCAGTTCGAGGCGGCGGCGAAGGCGGCGAACAATCCCAAGCGCGTGGCGAACCTGGTGCAGGCAGAGTTGATGGGCCGCCTCAGGGCCAGGGGCGCGGAAATTGAGCAATCCCCGATTTCGATGAAAGGCGTGGCGGCCTCCGCCGACTTGGTCGAGAGCGGCGCCATCTCGGGCAAGATGCTCAAGGAGCTCTACGATCTTTCCTTCGAGCGCAACAAGGATTTTCCTGAAGTCTACGAAGAGGAAGGGCGTCCGCAGCAATCTTCGGATACTTCCGCGCTGGAAAAGATCATTGACGACGTGGTCGCCGCGAATCCCAAACAACTCGAACAGTACCGGGCCGGAAAGAAGACTATGCTAGGGTTTTTCGTGGGCCAGGTGATGAAGGCGTCTAAGGGACAGGCGAATCCGCAGTTGGTGAATGAGATGCTGATCAAGAAGCTGGAGTGATTGTGTAGGACCTGCCTGCCACACACTCTAGTGCAACGCACTTCATGGGTCCGAAGTAATCTGATTCTTTCCTGATGCTCCCGCTACCATGACTGCCGGGCCTCCCCCCAGGCTGACCGCGCAAGGGTTTTCATGAAAATCAAGCTTTGGACCATCATCAGGCTTGTGACACTTTTGGTTTCGGTGGTGACGCTTGTCCTAGTCCTGAAAAAACCAGCGCCGGTGGCGCCGCCACAGACTCCAGCGTCAATCGCAGCCAATGCGCAGTCGTTTGGTCAGAAGATGGAGGAGTTCTCGCAGGCCGCGCAACCAGCGTCGCTACCCTCAGGCGGAGGGTATCAGACCGCGGCGTCTGCTTCTCAACCGAAAGCAGAGGTTCATTTGAACTCCCAGGAAGTGGGAGCTGCGCTGGCCCAGGCTACAGGCGCCGAGCTTTCGCCAGATTCTAATGTTGGAAGCGGCGCTCCAACGATTAAAGATCAGCAGGTCAGTTTCGAAGGCGATGTGATTCACGGACAATTTCTTGCCGAAGTCGCGGGAAAAGATGTCTGGGTAACGGTTTCGGGGCACTTGGGGTCCAAGGACGGATATGCGACCTTTGAGCCGACGGAATTTATGGTGGGCAATCTCAGTTTCCCCGTGTCGCTGGTGAATCCTGCGTTGCAGAAAAAACTGGCCGAGCAGCACGACCGGTTGAAGCTTCCCGAGTATGTGGGCGACGTCAGAGTGCAGAACGGCGAACTAGTGATGCAGCAGAAGTAAAGAAAACGCAGCGTGCCAATCTTTCGACTGCGTTCAGGGCGGGCTGAGACGCGGTCCTAACCGGGTTCACCGCTGCTAGTTGTGCTTGATGAACTTGCCGATTTTCTGGCCGGTCAAAGAATTGTAGAGCGTCTCCAGGAACGTATCTTCCTTGACGAAGTCTCCGGAGAACTTTTTCCACGGATCAAGCAGTTTCGCCTGCTTCATCTGATCGAGCGTCTTTCCTTCTTTCAAGGCCCTTTCCACCGCGTCGCGAGTTGCCTTGAGCATCGTGACATAAGCACGCACGTCGTCCAGGTTGGAAATGGGACCATGCCCGGGAATGACCTTCACATCCGGTGGGAGTTGTCCAATGACTTTCTCCACTGCGTCAATCATGCCGTTGATGCTGCCACCACTCTCCACGTCAATGAAGGGGAAACCATAAGTGACGAAGTCGTCGCCCATGTGCACCACATTCGCGTGGGGGAAGAAGATGATCGAGTCACCATCGGTATGTCCGGCGGGAAAGTAGAGGGCGCGGATGTCTTCGCCATTGAGATGCACGGTAACGTCGTGATCGAAGGTGACGATGGGCAAGGCATCGTGGGGCGCTGGCTTGACCTCCATGTGTATGGAGCTGCCATTGCCGGCGGCCCCGCCACTCTCCAGGCGTTTGCGGACATTGTCTTGCGCGATGACGGGAGCTTGTTTTTGAAAATACGCATTGCCGCCGGTGTGATCGCCGTGATAATGCGTGTTGATGATGAAACGCATCGGCTTGTCGGTGATGCCTTTCAGCGCCGCCTGAATTCTGTCCGCTAACGGAGCGTATTGATCGTCGACAATCAGGATGCCGTCGTCCCCGACTGAAGCGCCAATGTTTCCGCCCGCGCCTTGTAGCATGTAGACATTGCCAGCCACTTTCGTGACCTTCATTTCTACTTTGCTGAAATCCTGGTCCTGCGTAGTGGCAAAGTTTGCAGTCAGCACACAAATGGCGACAAGAATTCTTGCGATGCGCATGATCGTCCCCGGTTTCGTATTGCCTGCGGAGAGACATTCTAAACCGCAATGAAGCAGTGATGTCGACAGACCGTTCCGGACTGCTTAGCAGAGCCTCACTCAGCTGGCGATAGGAGTAGATTACGTGTTGGTCGTAGAGCCCCTCGTCCCATCCCTTCACTTCAAGTCCGCCAGCTCCTGCTGTAGGGCGCAACGGTCTGGCCGCCTTTCTTGCTGAGATAGTCAGAAACTGAGAATTGCATACGCCTCATCGCAGTAGGCCGCCCAAGATTCCCCCGTCATGGATTGCAAGGCGCACCAGGTAACGACAGTGAGGCTGCGCGAGTGGTAGGCGACGACAGGAAAGGCGTGTCTGCCCCAGGACCCGGGAGTACCGTCGGCGCTGGTACCAGAGGCGGGGGCGGACCACATCTGCTTGTAGCTGGTTTGAGCCGGCGCGCTCTTAGGCAGGGCGATGCCAATGTAAGAGCCCCCGAAAATCCACACCGCGTCCATGACGTGGGTGTGATTGGAAGGCTTGAGAGCAAGGTAAGCCTGAATTTTGTGGCCGGCGATGCCGTGCTGGCGCCAGTGGTTGAGGACATCAAGTGCCTGGGCCCCATTGTCGTTTGCGCCGGTCGTGGGATTGTAGCCAGTGATGGCGGAATAGGCTGCAACGATCTGCTTGTCCGCTGGCGTGGCGCATTTTGGATTGCGCGGCCGCGGTCCATTCCATGATGAGATGCCCGGCAGCAGCGCAGGTGCAGTCGCCGATCTGGTCGTTATCCATCATTGCCCACGTGCCTTTCACCTCAGCAGCGGCATTCATGGCCGGAGGGGGCGCGGGCAGCGCGGGCGTGGTGTAAGAGGCGAGCAACAGGGTCCGCGGGTCGTGCCGGGCTGTCAGTTTGCCAACCTTCAGTTTCAGAGGATCGATCCGGGTTGGATCCGACTTCAGGGTAACCCTTCGGCCCGGGTTAGATGGGTGTCAAGTTTTGTAATAGCCATGCGGCGGTCCTTTCTGCTCAGGGATTAGGAAATTTCCCAAAGGGCCCGGTTCAGGACGAGACCAGCGTTTAGCAAATCGACGGGGGAAGGACTGCGCCGCGAATAGCAAAACGGGGCTCGCGGATTGCACCCGCGGGCCTGCGCTTGCTACGAAAGGCGAACAAGCTCGAACCTCGAACGAAGAGAGAGTCAGCGCCAGCTGCGAAGCAGGTTTTCCAGGATTTCGGCGGCGGTGGTGAGTTGGGCAAGTTCAGTCGTGGTCAGCGAATCGAGATGCGCCGCGAGATATTCGATGCGGCGCTGGCGCGCTTGCTGGAGAAGAAGTGTGCCTCTGGCGGCGGCGCGGATGCGCATGCGCCGGGCGTCATGGGTATCGCGGGTGATATCGACCAGGCGGCTGCGCTTGAGCGCGGCAACGATACGGCTCATCGTCGGTGGCCTGACTTGCTCCGCGGCCGCCAGGCTGGCGAGCGTCTGGGGACCGGCAAAGACGAGCACGGAGAGCGCGGAAAGCTGGGCGGGGCCGATACCGGAAGCAACGTCTTGTTTGCGCCCGCGGCGCAGCAGGTGAATGGCAGCGGAATGGAGCCGGTCCGCGGCTGTGATCGTTTCGCTTCGCGCGGCGGGGTCCTGTCTTGCGGAGGGCTCTTGGGCCTTGACTTTTGTCATCGGATATAGTTAGCTATGCTAATTAATTTGGCATAAGGGGTCAAGACCATGAATGCAACCGCAACTGGAATCGGAATTACCCGCCTGGGGCAGATCGCCGTCACCACCAAAGACGTGGAACGGGCGACGGCGTTTTATGAAGACAAGCTGGGGCTAAGGCTGCTTTTCAAAGCGCCGCCGGGATTGGCATTCTTCGATTGCGCCGGAGTGCGGCTAATGCTGCAGCGGCCGGAGAAGCCGGAGTTTGATCATCCCAGTTCAGTGCTTTACTTTTCCGTGCCCGACATTCAGGCGGCCTACGGCACGCTGAAGGAGAGTGGAGTGCGCTTTGAGGACGAGCCGCACCTGATCGCCAGAATGCCGGCGCACGACTTGTGGATGACGTTCTTCCGTGACTCAGAGGGGAACTTGCTCGCGCTGATGAGCGAAGTGTCTCACTAACCCGCTTTGTGTGCCCGCCGTGGCAATTCGTGCGGCTCGAGACGCGGATTTTGATTGCCATTGTTGCATCGTTGATTGAGAATCCGTGAGTGATTTCCATTCGGCGAGTGCCTTCCGCACTTTCAGCGTCTGGCTTTGGCGGAGCGTGGTTTGCTCTCTGCGTCGCATTCGGGCTGCACATTGCTGACGAAGCCTTTACTGGTTTCCTGGACGTGTATAACCCGACGGTGACGATCCTGCGGGAGCGCTGGAGTTGGTTTCCCATGCCTACGTTCCAGTTTCGTGACTGGGTGGTCATGCTGACTTTGGTCTGCGGACTGCTGTTCTGCCTGACGCCGGTGGCAGCTCGCGGGATGCGCGGCTTGCGGCCCCTGGCCTGGTTTTTTGCCGTCATCATGCTTCTGAACGGCCTCGGCCATACTTTCTTTTCCATCCTTGGACACACGGTGGCGGCCGTAACCTTTCGGCGTCCCGCGCCCGGATTCTATTCTTCTCCCTTCTTGATTGCAGCCTCCCTGTGGCTGATGTACCGGCTGCGGCGCACGGCCCGCGTGGATTTTCAACTGCCAACCGGCGATTGACAATGAACAATCGGCGAAAACTTTGAGTTTTCCCGCCGGACACCCCAACTCCGACCCTGCTATCATCGTGAACGAAGTTTGTGGTCAGAGTCATGGAAGACATCGTCATGCAAGACATGGAAGACGAGGAACAACTTCCTTATATTTCCGGTTCAGGAGAAGGACTTATGGAAGAAGGTCCAGCTTTGCACGCGGGGTCGCGCCGCAATGAGGATATCGCTCTCGATCTAATGAAATTTGTGGCCATGACCACCGGGTATGGACGAACCACGTCGTCGGGAGTGGGATTTCAAGGCACAGGTTCGGCATCGAAGCCCGACGAATACGCGGCGCATTTGCTTGAGCTGTATGGAAAGTGTTTGCACGCGGTGGCAGGAAAGAAATAGCGAGTATTTCCAGAAAAGCAGAACCGCGGCTGGTTGAGCCGCGGTTCCTGTGTTGTTCTGGCGCCTTTAGCGGCGGCCTTTTTTGGCTTTTTTCTTCGCCTTTTTCGCGGGCTTTTTGGCTGTTTTCTTTTTTGCCGGCTTCCGGGCGGCTTTCCTCTTCGGCCCTTTCTTCTTCGCTTTTTTCTTTGCTGGCTTTCTCTTTGCCGGTTTTTTCTTAGGCGGCGTTTTCTTTTTCGCGGCGGGCTTTTTGGCACCGCCACCGCCGCCGCCGGCGGGAGCAGCGGGCCTGGGCTTAGGTGCGGGAGGCGGCGGAGTAGACGGCATCATCGGCTCACCCATTTCGGGCTCCGGCACGCCGGCTTCTTCTTCCTCCTCTTCTTCTTCTTCGAAATCCTCTTCCAGCGACTCGCTGTAGGCGCCGGTGTCACCAAATTCCTCTTCCTCATCACGTGCGTAAAGTGTGGGATCGTACGTCATTGCTCCTCCTGATCTTGTTTTGGCTTCCTGGCGCGCGCGCGCAAGGGGGCCGGGAACGGGAAATTAAAAGACCACCAGAAACTTAGTGCTCGAACGGCGGGCGATTATAGCACGACGTTTGGTGCAGGCTGCAACCACCGCAATCCACTCAGCCTGCCTATTTCTGTTACCACACGAGGCAGCGGAATGGAAGAAGATTCGGCGAGACAGACGGCGAAATCCCTTCACCCAATGGAAGAGGCTATGAATTCGATCTGGTCCGGGAGTGGGCCGGAGAGAAGTAACCGTTCGTCTCGCGGATCCAGGATCGAGTAGCTTCTGCTCAACACCGACCGCCTGGAGGTTGGCGCGGAATAGGACGGGCAGGAGGGAAATTATTCACTGGCTGGGTTGAACGACCAAAATCATCCCGGGCCGCAGGACAGCCACGTTGCCGTTGTCGCGTTTCAAGGCCGCGACCGTGGTCTTGTAGGTGTTTGCAATCGAGTAGAGGGTCTCGCCCGACTTGACCTTGTGGCGAACCACAGTTGCCTGTTCCCCGGAGTCTCCGCCGGGGAGTGTGGCAGGCTTGACGGTCGAAGCTTTCGCCGAAGTCAGCGCCGGTTTGCGTGTGTGCGCGGACGAGGTCGGCTTGGCGGAGGCTACCTCGCTGCTGGGCGAAACCGGCAAGTGAAGCGCCAGAACCCTCCGCCCGCGAAGGCTGTCGCCTCCTCGCAGCCCGTTCCAGCGGCGAACCATCTGGGCCGAGACGCCAAAGTTGTCAGCCACGGTCTCGACTGTATCCCCTCTGCGGACTTTGTAACGCGTGATGCGGCGCGCGTACGTGGCGTTGTCGCTGAACGGATGCTTGCCGACCGGGACAGGAATGATGACCTTGGCGCCAGCCTCGAGTTCCATTCCGTCAAGGTGATTCGCCGTCGCAATCGACTTGGCGGGCATGTGATACGAACGCGAGAGCGAGGCCAGGGTATCGCTGGGCTGAACCTTGTGATAACGCCACCACAGCCGCATGTCCCTCGGGATCGCCGCGATGGCGTTTTGATATTGCCCCTTCGTCCCCGCCGGCAGGTGAAGTTCGAACGTGCCTTCCCGCGGCGTAGTCAGCCGCAGCAGGCTGGGATTGAGTTCCTGCAGTTGAGCCTGAGTCGCATCCACACATTCCGCCACCAGGCGCAGATCCACGGGATAGCTGATGGTCACGGAGTCATAGACGGCGGGTTCATCCATGGAGACGTCATCAAAACCATACTGCGACAGATTCTTGGTCATGATGGTCACGGCCAAGATGATGGGCACGTAGTTACGCGTTTCCTTGGGAAGAACATTGCGCCGGTAGAGTTCCCAGAAGTCGGCGTAACCGGTGCGGCGAACTGCAGCCTGCACCGTGCCGGGGCCGGAGTTATAGGCGGCCATAGCGAGATACCAGTCGCCAAACTGGGCGTAGAGATCTCTCAGGTGACGGGCAGCGGCGCGGGTCGATTTCTCGGGATCCTGGCGATCGTCCACCCAAAGATTCTTGTGCAAGCCGTAACCCCGGGCGCGGCTGCCCATAAACTGCCAGATGCCGCGGGCGCCCACGCGAGAAACGGCTAGAGGATGGAAGCCGGATTCGGCCTGTGCCAGATAAATCAGATCCTGCGGCACGCCCTCTTCCTTCAAAATCTTAACCATCATGTCGTGGTAGCGGCCGGAGCGGGCGAAGGCGCGCTCAAAGGTGCCGCGTCCACTCGTAGAAAAGTGGCTGATGAAGCCGGCCACCTGGTCGGTCATCATCAGCGGCAAATCAGAGTGGGTCGATTTAATTTCGGCTTGAGCCTTGGCCTTCACCTTGGGATCGGCCGAAGGAGTGAGGCCGTTGCTCTCATCGATTGGAGCCGGCTCCGACTTCTGAGCGTCAGAATCGGAAACTAATCCCCCAAGATCGAGATGGTCGATGCCTTCGACAATGCGTTCGAATTCCTTTTCGAGCCGGTCGTCGGACCGGATGTCGAGATTGCTGCCCAGCAATGTGTTAATGGCACTGTCAAAATTCTGCTTGGCGATGTCGTTGTGGCCGGAATGAAAGGCGTCTAGTCCAGCCTGATATTGCTTTTCCACCCGCGTGAGCAGATCGTCCACCGCATCCGTCTCCGGCACCGGAGCCGCAGATTGTGCCTTGGCCTCAGCCGCAGTTTCAGCCGGAACATGCGCTTGCTTCACAGTGGCTGCTGGCGTCGGAGAGGGCTGAGCCTGACGGGAGGGCGGGGGAGGCGGTGCTGGAGCTTTAGCCGCGGTTGTCAACGCCGGTGCGGTCTTCGCAGGGAGGAGAGGAGCCGGCCTTTTCGCCGTCTGGCACGACGAGATAGCCAGGACAAGGCCGGCCAGCATAGCAATCCGCATTTGGAGTTTTGCAACTCGCATATTTCTGTATGAGATACGGATTGCTCCCCGGTTCGAACGCCCGTGCAATTCTATCGAAATCGTACCCCGCGTTCCGCCTGGGGTCAACGCCGAAAAGGACCGTCGGCGGTTACTTTCGGCATCAAACGGCGCAGTTACCGTCTCCAATGAGACGGCAGAACTTCAGAAAGGGTTTTCCAAACGCGTTCAGGAGAGTCAACCTCGCGTCCTGCTTCGCATCCGAAGGACGCTGAAAATAGCCCGGCATTTCAACACCGGGACAGAATTGCAAATTCGGACGCCCATCTCGTTAGGGATGCCTGAACTCATCCTCAACACTCAAACGCGCCAGTAGTCCGGACGCCACGTCTGAATCGCCTTCTTGATGTCCGCC
>JAUTWY010000044.1 GCA_030838305.1 Acidobacteriaceae bacterium | reverse complement strand
ACATTTTTCGGATCCGGGTCCAGGAATACCAGTCCCAATCCCAAATTTGAATGTGCGTAAACAACCCGCACCTTGGTTTCGAAGGCTTTGTCGCCGACCGTTATCTTTACCAGTGCGACGGTCTCCTCGGGAAAAGGGTTCATCATATCCAGATAACAGCCCTGCATGCTAAGTTCGCTCACTCGTGTGGCGATGCGCATTTTGGTTGCAGGTTCGAATAGTTCGGCGCTAGCGATAAACGAGTATCGTGGATTCCTTCTCCGTTGCTGCTCTTCGCTCATCCTTATCCCCCAAGAACAGAACTACGGCAAGTATAACGTGCCTTCGCGCACCAGTTCGGACCGCTCATAACGCCTGGTGGCCGAAGCGATATCGGTACCTGTTTCGCTGCGATTCCCCTACTCAAAGCTTTCAGCCCTAAGTGTGCTACGCACCCTAATGTATATGAACACCCTGGTGTTGCCCATATGCTGATATCCGCCTTATGCTTCGACATCCTGGACACGCGGCGCTAGAACAGCCATCCGTCACCAGCCTCTAAAGCATCTTAATCTTCGAGTACTAGGCCGAGCCGCATATTGCGTATAGCGAAACAAGCTGCCAGAATCTCTTCTGTCGTTGATCTGTGTGGGAAACAAGTCAGTGCCTCGCGGTGTCTAAAGAACGTAGCGCCATTATCGGTGGCTGCGCATCTAGTAAAACCACCGGCGAACGCGACGCTACGACGCTCGATCAGCCCGCATGTTTCATTTCGGGCCAGGGCTGGGAAAGGCCAGAGTGTCTGATTGGGCCAGTGCGCTCCCTTGGGGACGCGACGAATCCGAACTGCTCATCGAGCTACAAGCTGGTTCTGAAACTGCGTTCGATTGGCTGGTCACTCATTACCACGCCCCCGTCTATAATCTGATTCTCGGCATGCTGGGCGATGCTTCTGATGCTGCCGATGGCACCCAGGAAGTTTTTCTAAAGGCATTTCGGGGTATTCGCGGTTTTCGCCACGGCAGCTCCCTCAAGACTTGGCTGTACCGCATTGCCATACGCGAAGCGCTCAACCATAAGCGCTGGTTTAAGCGCCACCTTCAAAAAACCGTGTCCATCGATGCCGAGCTGGAAGAAGGCCGCGAGCATCTTGAAATTGAAGACCTTTGCGCCACGCCGTTCGAGCAATTGGCCGCGCGCGAAATGCAACTCGTCGTACAACGTGCATTACTCAGTGTCCCGCACATTTTTCGCGTCGCCGTTATATTGCGTGACCTCGAAGGCTTTAGTTACGAGGAGGTCGCTGAGATTCTGGAGTGTAGTATCGGAACAGTGAAGTCGCGCATTTTGCGCGGGCGGCGCGCCCTCAAAGAAATTCTTCAGCCTCTTCTGTCGGAACAGGAATCGCACTCGGGAACTGAACATCGGACCGTTCATTCAGCCTCGGCCAAATCCCACGTCGCGAAACGGGCGCAGCACTCTCCTTTTGATGCCTGCGCAGCCGCATGGCACGTTGCTAGTGTTGTTCCTGCCCATACAGTGTCTTTAGCCAACAACCCCGCTGGTGAGGTGACCGATGAACTGTAATTCGGTACGCACCAGGTTGGCCGGTTACCTTGACGACGGACTCACCGGTTCTAACCGCTTACAGGAGCGCGCGAGCGTCCGTGAGCACCTTGAGTCCTGCGCCGACTGCCGCGAGGACCTTCAGCGATTTCGCAAGTTGGGCGCAATGCTATCGACCGTGAGGAAGCACACCCCTCCGCCAGACCTCTCTGTGCGTATCAAACTGGCTGCCGCGCAAGCCCAGGCTTCTCGAGGTTGGCGTGCCCGCGCGGGGCAAATTGGTAACCGCGCCGAGATACTGCTCGACAATGTTTTTCGTCCGCTCACCTTGCCTGCCACTGGCGGATTCGTGTCTGCCATCTTGGTTTTCGTCCTAGTCTTTCAGATCCTGGCCCCAGGCATCACCGTGCGCGCTGTAGAAAACGATGTGCCCATTAACTTGATGCGCCCGGCGGAATTGGTTTCGCTGTCGGTATATCCCCCTTCCTGGGCGCCCGAGCATGATCTGGAATTGGCCTTGCCGCATGGCTTATTGGTTGACGTGACCGTTGACGCGCAGGGCGGAATGACTGGCTACCAGATTTTGTCGGGGCCGCACAGCACCGATATGCGCCACCAACTCGACCAGATGCTGATGTTCTCACGCTTTAGTCCCATGCTTAGCTTTGGACGTCCCACCGCTGGCGGCCACGTGATTTTAAGCTTCAGTGCCGTACACGTTCGTGGGTAGCCGCCCGCCATCACCTTCACAGCCACAAATACCAATAATCCAACCAAATTCATGGGTTTAGCCCACCTGGCCGTCGCTCTCTTCTAGCACTGCTCGCCCGTTCAGCTTACAACTCGTTCGCACCTGACCCTCGCGCTTTCTCGCACGCCATGCTCCCACAGGTTCAATGGATGAGGAGGCACCCATGCCCCTCAGTGTCCGGTTTTCTGCTTTTGTGCCCACGCGCACAACTTTACGCGTGGTGCTTCGAATCATCGTTCTGGCTGTGATTGCGCTGCTGATTGCCTCTAGCTCCGTATACGCGCAATCTGAAGTGGCCACCGCCGAACGCGCCCTTTTTGACGCGCTTAATCGCGAACGAGCCGCAAAGGGCCTGCCGGCTCTCCACTGGGACGCCGCGCTCGCCGCCGCTGCACGCGAACACGCGGCTCGCATGGCGCAACGCAATGTTTTGTCGCACCAGTTGCCGGGTGAACCGCAGGTTCAGGACCGCGCCAGCAAGGCAGGAGCGCGTTTCACCACCATTGCCGAAAATATTGCCGTGGCTCCTAACTCGGCAACTATCCATTCCGCATGGATGCGATCACCGCATCATCGCGAAAACATTCTTGACCCGGAACTCAACGATGTGGGCATCGGTGTAGTGAAAACCAGTAATGGACTATTTGCCGTGCAGGATTTTTCCCAAGCGGTGGCCAATCTGAATCTCAAACAACAGGAACAGCAAGTCATCGCCAATTTGAATCTTCACGGTGTGCCGGCGACACGGGCTACCAATGACGCTCGCAAAACTTGTGAAATGGACCGCGGCTTTTCAGGCACTCGTCCACGCTCGGTTACCCGCTTCGAGACCGCTGATTTGACGAAGCTGCCTTTTGATTTGGAACAGAAACTTCGCTCCGGGCGTTATCATTCCGCGACTGTCGGGGCTTGTGACGGCGGCAGCTCGGCCGGTTTCACGCACTTCAAGCTTGTCGTCGAACTTTTCTAAATTAATTACTGTTCGTCAGATCCAGAGATTTCAACGCTGCAAAGCAATCCCCGTCCAGCGCGTGCGGCACATCTGCAGCCATAATCTTAAATACTTCGCCTTTCGCTAACGCCCCACGGTAAGGCCGCTTTGAAGACAGCGCATCGTAAACGTCCGCGACCGCAATTGCCCGGGCACCCGGTGAAATCTGCGCAGCGCGCAGATTGCGGAAATAACCTGAACCGTCCAACCGTTCGTGGTGCGAGCTCGCCAGAAAAGCCAGGTCCTGGAAGCCTCGTATGCGCTCAAGTATTCGTTGCGTGTAGTATGGATGCAGTCGCACCGTCTCCCATTCCGCGGCGGTTAACTTTCCTGCTTTGTCGAGAATATTGTTAGGTAAGCTTAGCTTTCCGATGTCGTGCAGCAGCGCCGCGCGTCGCACCAGCGTCACCTGATCTTCGGGCAGCGCCAACCGTTGGCAAATCGCCACCGCAATGCTGGTTACGCCCCGTGAATGCGAATGCGTGTACGGTGACTTGATGTCTATAATGTTCGCAAAGGCTTCGCAAACATTATCGAGCTTGGCTTCATCGGCATAGAGCGAAACGCTGATCGGTTCCATCTCCATGACCGCTTCGCGCACGCGATCTTGTTCGACAAGGTTCCACAACTCGGTATCTTTTTCTAGCTCAACCACCGCCCGCACCAGTTGCGGGTCAAACCATGATCCGCTTCGATCGCGAAGCACCTGGAAACCGTCGGAAACTCCGTTCAAAGTGACGAACAGCTCGAGCGTTTGGCACAAATTCATAATCCGCGAGAAAAGCGGAATGTCCTGGGCCTTGCGCCCGGCGGGGAATCCTCTTCCGTTCCAGTGTTCATCCAGGCTGTAAATCGCCGCCGTCGTGGATTCCGAGAAACCAATTTTCTTCGCGATTTGCGCTCCGCGATCGCAGCGCAAATCGATCAGTTCACGTGTTTGCGCGTCCCGGTTCGTGGCCACGCTGGCAATAGCGAACACGCGCTCCAGTCGCGATCGTCCGGGCATCACGTTGCGTAGTAAATATTCCAGCCCTTCGAAACTCACCTTCGTCCAGTCGGTCGATTTGACCTCCTGCTTAGCTTTGCGCTCGTCCCCTCCCAGAATCTCGTACATGCGGGCCGCGTTGCTGCTGCAGCCTGCGTCTTTCAGCAGCGTTGCATAGTAAAGGTCACACTTGTCCTGCACGGAAAGATTCAGGATGTCCGCCAGCCGCATGCTTAATAGGCAGCATTTGACCGCGTGGCCCATTGGCTGCCCTTCCGTCAAATCTAGTGCGTAGGAGAGCGCAGAGATCAAATCCGACATGCGCAGTTGCGTCGCGGAAGATACCGGAGCTTGGGTCTCGGCAATTAACATATGCGGGAGCTACCAGTATAGGGGGACCCGTCATCAAGACTTTCGCGCTTGACGCACCAAGGTGCGCTGAGAGGAAACATCT